>NZ_JBJXDQ010000125.1:0-16519 GCF_046155325.1 Flavobacterium sp. | reverse complement strand
CAGTTACAATAAGTAAAGATTCATTTGATTGTACGAACGTTGGTAAAAACACGGTTGTTTTAACCGTTACTGATACTAGTATTAGTCCTATTGCAACTGGTAACGTTTCAACTGCGAATGCAATTGTTACAGTTGTTGATGATGTTTTACCAGTAATTGCTCCAATAGCCAACTTAACTGTTAATACTTCTGCTGGAATATGCGGTGCTAACTTAACTGTTACTCCTTCAGCTACAGCTACAGATAATTGTACTGTTGGAACTCCAATAGGAACACGTTCTGATTCTAGATTATTAAGTGCTACTTATCCTTTAGGTAGAACTACAATTACTTGGAACGTAACAGATGCTAATGGAAACAGGGCGTTATCAGTTATTCAAACTGTTGATGTAACTGATGCTCAAATACCAGTGATTATAAGTAATGGTATTTTATTAACTGCAAATGCTGACCTTGGTGGTTGTAGTGCTGTTGTTACAGTTTCTGCAACTGCTACTGATAATTGTAGTGTAGGAACTCCAACAGGTGTTAGAAGTGATGCTAAACCTTTAGCTTCTCCATATCCTGTAGGATCTACTACAATTACTTGGAATGTTACTGATGTTAATGGTAATGCTGCAATTGCAGTTAATCAAACTGTTACAGTTACTGATACTCAAAAACCAGTTATAACTGCAAACGGAAATAAAAATTTCGTGAGTGATTTTGGTCAATGTGGTGCTATTGTTGCAGTTTCTGCAACAGCTACTGATAATTGTTCAGTAACTAATCCTGTTGTAGGAACTAGATCGGATGCTGCTGCAATTAATGCACTTTATCCAGTAGGTACTACTACTATTACATGGAATGTAACTGATGTTAACAATAATCCTGCTACTCCAGTTGTTCAAACTGTTGTGGTAAGAGATCTTCAAATTCCTGTAATTAATGGAACAGTGGTTTCTATAGATGCTAATACTGATGCTACTACTTGTGGTGCTACTGTTAGTATAACAGCGCCAACTGCTTCTGACAATTGTACTGTAGGTTCTCCAGTGGGAACTAGAAGTGATAATTTAGCTTTAACTGCTTTATATCCTATAGGAACTACAACTATTACTTGGAGAGTTACTGATGTAAATGGTAATGCTGCTATCCCAACAACAACTACTGTTAAAGTTAAGGATATGGTTTTGCCAACAGTAATAACTCAAAATATTCCTGTACAACTTAATGTTGGTGGTTTTGTAACTATTGTTCCTGCTCAAGTTAATAATGGTTCAACTGATAATTGTGGTATTGCTTCTTACAGTTTAGATAAAGTTAGTTTCAACTGTTCTAATATAGGAGCTAATACTGTTACTTTAACTGTAATTGATATTCATGGTAATGTTAATTTTGCTACTGCTACTGTTACGGTTAGTGAGCCTATTATTCCAATAGCGCGTACTAGAAACATAACGGTACAATTAAATGCTGCGGGTACAGTTTCAATATTGCCATCTGATATTAATAATGGTTCAACTGATAACTGTAGTATTGCTTCTTACACTTTAAGTCAATCTACTTTCAATTGTTCTAATGTGGGTCAAAATATTATCACATTAACAGCAACAGATGCTAGTGGTAATAATTCAGTTCCTGTAAATGCAACGGTAACCGTACAAGATAAAGTGGCTCCTGTTGTTGTAACACAACCATACACTGCTCAGCTTGATGTTAACGGTCTAGCTACGGTAACTCCTGCTAATGTTAACAATGGTTCTACTGATGCTTGTGGTATAGCTACATATGCAATAAGTAAATCTAGTTTCACATGCGCAAATGTTGGTAGTAATGTAGTAACATTAACAGTAACAGATGTAAACGGAAACGTTAATCAAGCATTTGCTACGGTTCTTGTTGTTGATTCAGTTAAACCAGTTGTTGTTGCTAAGGATATTGAACTTGTTCTTGATGGCATTTCGGTTTCTATTACTCCAGAAGATGTTTTTGTTAGTGCAACTGATGCTTGTGGTGTAGATGTTCATTCATACACATTAAGTAGAGATACTTTTACTATTGTAGATGTATTGAATAGTCCAATTACGGTTACACTTTCTGTAACAGATGTAAATGGTAACGTTGGTACGGATGATTTCACAATCACTTTCCCTGTTGATCCTACAAATGCTGTAGAAGCAATTACACCAAATGGTGATGGACTTAATGATACTTGGGTTATTGAAAACATTACTAATCATCCAAAATCTGTAGTGCGTGTTTACAACCGTTGGGGTTCAATGGTATTCTCAGCTTTAAATTACCAAAACAATTGGGATGGTAGATTAAATGGTAGTGATGCAACCCTTCCTGATGGTCAGGCTTATTATTACCAAGTTGATTTGAAAGGTAATGGTACTATTGATAAAGAAGGATGGGTATACATTAAGAAATAATCTAACAACATAAACTCAAAAAAGAAAAAAATGAAAATAATTAAAAACATATTGGCAGGTGCACTACTACTTTTTAGTAGTGCCCTTTTTTCTCAACAGGATCCACTTTTTACGATGTATCGTAATCATATGAATATGGTGAATCCAGCTTATGTTGGTGTTGATGGTAATACTGAGGTTGCTGCTACTGTTCGTAGACAATGGTCAGGTATTGATAATTCTCCTTCTACTCAGGCTGCTTCATTTGGCACTTCTACGGGTAAGAATCTAGGTTATGGTATATCTTTGGTTCATGACAATACAGGTGGTGATATAGTTAAAACTACTAATGTAGGGATTGACTTTTCATACAAAGTAAAAGTTGATTCAGGATTGGATTTATATCTTGGTTTAAAAGCAGGTGGTAGCTTTTTGAATACTGACTTCTCAGGATTAGATGGTGTTCAAGTTGGTGATCCAAATTTAGTATCATCTACTACTTTCAATCCAAATGTTGGGGTTGGTGCTTTATTAAAAAACAAAAAGTTTTTTATGTCACTTTCTATTCCTAGAGTTTTGAATACTGAGAATGCTAGAAATATTGAAAATTTTTCTAGTGTACCTGTTAATAGACCTCATGTTTACTGGAGTACAGGGTATGATTTTAATTTGAATGCCTCGGGGTCTTTAATATTGAAACCATCCTTTTTATTACGTTATGTAAATGGTGCTCCAGCTACAGTTGATTTTAATACTATGGTTCAAATTCAAGATTATCTTGAAGTGGGTGGAATGTATAGAACTACTGACGCCTATGCTGGTATCATTAATTTTACAATTAGTAAAAAACTTGTTATTGGTTATGCTTATGAATCTCAAATTACTAACGTAGATGGTTTAAGAGGTGCTGGTAATACTAATGAATTTTTATTGAAATTTAAATTTTAATAAAACTTTTAAATATTTTAAAAAGCTGTCTATTTTTAGACAGCTTTTTTTTTGCTATTTTTCTTGAATTATATACTGTTATCTCTATTTTGAATTCAGTATCTTTGCCCAACACTATTATTTTCATTCATTGATTCATATTCACGACAAAAAATTCACTCCCTTTATTTCTGCATCAGAAATCGAATTTGCTATTGCAAAAATGGCTCATTTAATTGCCGTAGATTTTGCCGATGAAGTCCCAGTTTTTATTGGTATATTGAATGGTTCTTTTATGGTTGTTTCTGATTTAATGAAACAGTATAAAAAGCCTTGTGAAGTTAGTTTTATCAAATTAGCTTCTTATAACGGATTAACTTCCTCTACAAATGTTCAAGAATTAATTGGAATTAACCAAGATTTGTCAGGAAGAAGTGTTGTGATTATTGAAGATATAGTAGATACTGGACATACCCTGTTGGCTTTGAAGGAATTGTTTAAAAAGCAAAATGTCAAGCATTTTAAAATAGCGACTTTATTTTTAAAATCAGAAGCTTATAAACAAGATGTTAAAATAGACTATGTAGGTATCAGAATACCAAACAAATTCATTGTAGGTTTCGGATTGGATTATGATGGTTTAGGTAGAAATTTACCTGAAGTGTATCAATTAAAAGAGTAAGTTTTTTAGAATTATTTATAACATACAATTACATAATGATTAATATTGTTTTATTTGGAAAGCCAGGGGCTGGTAAAGGAACACAAGCGGAGTTTTTGAAAGGAAAATATAATTTGACGCATCTTTCAACAGGTGATATTTTTAGATTTAATATAAAAAATGAAACCGATTTAGGTCAATTAGCCAGAACCTTTATGGATAAAGGGGATTTGGTTCCAGATGAAGTAACCATAAAAATGCTACAAAGTGAAGTAGATAAAAATCAAGATTCTGCAGGTTTTTTATTTGATGGTTTTCCACGAACAATTGCTCAAGCTCAAGCTTTAGATGCTTTTTTAGCTACAAAGAACGAAAGTATTACGGCTACAATCGCTTTAGAAGCTGATGATGAAATTTTAATTCAACGTTTGCTTGAGAGAGGTAAGACAAGTGGTAGAGTTGACGATCAAGATGAAGAAAAAATTAGAAATAGATACCAAGAGTACAATGATAAGACAGCTCCTTTAATGGAGTACTATCAGCATCAAAATAAATTTTATGCTGTAAACGGTATTGGTTCTATAGCAGAAATTACGAATCGCTTAAGTAGTGTGATTGAAAAACTTTAGTTTAGAAGTTTAGAAGTTTATGAGATTAGTTAACCGCTAAATCTAACCTCATAACCTCATAATCTTTTAATCTTTTAAATATAAAAATGGAAATTCTTATAATACTTTTTTTAATCATCCTCAATGGAGTTTTTTCAATGTCTGAAATTGCCTTAATTTCTGCTCGAAAAAACAGGTTAGAAACGGCTGCAAAAAAAGGAAACAAAAATGCTAAAATCGCATTAGATTTGGCAAACTCTCCAAATAAATTTCTATCAACTGTACAAATAGGAATTACTCTTATCGGTATTCTTACTGGTATTTATTCTGGAGACAAAATTACTCAGGATGTTCAAATTTTTGTAATGGGTTTTGAAATGTTAAATCCTTTTGCACCAACAATCGCTGTTGGAATAGTTGTAGTTGTTTTAACTTTTTTCTCGTTGGTGTTGGGAGAGTTGTTGCCTAAAAGAATTGGTTTGAATCACCCTGAATCTATAGCCAAAGCAGTAGCCTTTCCAATGAAGATTGTTTCCATAATTACGGCTCCATTTATTTGGCTTCTAACTACATCAACTGATTTCTTGTTAGATATTTTACAAATTAAGCCAACTGCTGATGGTAAAGTTACTGAAGAAGAAATTAAAGCGATTATTAAAGAAGGTACTGAAGGTGGAGAAGTTCAGGAAATTGAGCAAGATATTGTGGAACGAGTTTTTCATATTGGAGACAGAAAAATAAATTCATTGATGACCCATCGAAAATCAGTAGTTTTCTTGCCTTTACACTCTGATAAAAATCAAGTTAAAGAATCAATGCTCAAAGAATTACATTCTATTTATCCTGTTTATGGAGATAATTATGATGATATCGTGGGGGTAGTAAATCTCAAAAGTATTTTTGCTAACATTGATAAAACAGATTTCAACTTACCTAATATTTTGACTGAGGCTCCCTTTATGATGGAGCAAACTACAGCATATAAAGCTTTAGAGGAATTTAAAAAAACAGGTATTCATTATGCTTTTGTGTCTGATGAATATGGAGTTTTTCAGGGTATAATAACCTTAAATGATATTCTAGAAGCGCTTGTAGGCGATGCTTCCGATTTTTATAAAGATGATTTTAAATTAGTAGAGCGGGAAGATGGTTCGTGGCTGGTTGATGGTCATTATTCTTTACATGATTTTTTAATTTATTTTGAATTGGATGAATTGATAAACGATTATGATGTTACTACAGTTAGTGGGCTAATAATGACTGAACTTTCACATATTCCAAAACAAGGTGAAATATTGATTTGGCAAAAATTCGAACTTGAAGTAATTGATATGGATGGTGTTAAGATTGATAAAGTGATGGTAAAAGCCATAAAAAAGTAATTCAGGTGGCAGTTTGCAGGTTTCAGTCGCAGTTTTGAATAGAAATCTAAAATTATAATAACAGAAGATTTGAAATTAAAAGGAGGACAGGCAGTGGCTGTCAGGTATTTTTTTTAGATTTTTTTGCAAAATAAATGAAATTATGACAGAGGGAAACTTTGTAGATTACGTAAAAATATTTGTTTCTTCCGGAAAAGGAGGAAAGGGATCTACGCATTTGCATAGAGAAAAATTTATTGAAAAGGGTGGTCCTGATGGAGGTGATGGTGGTCGTGGTGGTCATGTTTTTTTAGTTGGAAATAAAGGATTGTGGACATTGTTTCACCTAAAGTTTGCCCGTCATATCAAGGCAGGTTATGGTGGTGATGGAAGTGGAGACCGAAGTACAGGAGCCGACGGTGATGATAAATTTATTGAAGTTCCATTAGGAACTGTTGTTAAAGATAAAGAAACTGGCGAAACCTTATTTGAAATTACCGAAGATGGTGAGAAGCAAGTATTGTGTCGTGGCGGTAAAGGAGGGTTAGGAAACTGGCACTTTAGAAGTTCAACCAATCAAACTCCAAGATATTCTCAGCCAGGTTTACCTGGTGTAGAAATGGATGTTATTTTAGAGCTTAAGGTTCTTGCTGATGTAGGATTAGTAGGTTTTCCTAATGCTGGAAAATCAACACTTTTATCGGTATTGACATCAGCCAAACCCAAAATTGCCGATTATCCATTTACAACCTTAAAACCAAATCTTGGAATTGTAGCTTATCGTGATTTTCAATCTTTTGTAATTGCCGATATTCCCGGAATTATTGAAGGTGCTGCCGAAGGAAAAGGATTAGGTCATTATTTTTTGCGTCATATTGAGCGCAATTCAACCTTATTATTTCTAGTTCCTGTAGATACGCCAGATATTAAAGCAGAATATGATATTCTTATTAATGAATTGACGAAATATAATCCTGAAATGCTCGATAAAGAGCGATTGTTGGTAATTTCAAAATGTGATATGCTTGATGAGGAGCTTAAAGGAGAATTAAAATTGCAATTAGATAGGGAATTTAATGGAATTCCTTATATGTTCATATCTTCGATTGCTCAACAAGGTTTGTCAGAGTTGAAAGATAAGCTCTGGAAAATGTTGAATGATTAAAAAATATTGTTTTATATCAAAAAGGTTTCTATAAATAGAATCCTTTTTTAGTATTAGAATTTATTAATTGTTATAGGTTTAAAAAAAATCGCTAAATAATCCTTTTGGCAAGTATTTTGGATTAACCAATTCCATTTTTGTTGCCTACTTATTATAAATAGTTGATTAATCTTTTTATTAAAAATGAAAAAAATTATTTTTACGTTAATTGCCGGAATTATGCTTATGCCAATAAGCGTAAAAGCGGATGAAGGAATGTGGTTTTTAATGTTTATTGAGCGCCTAAACCATAGAGATATGGAAAAAATGGGCTTGCAATTAACAGCCGAAGAAATTTACAGTATCAATCATCACAGTTTGAAAGATGCTGTAGTTCAATTTAACGGTGGATGTACTGCTGAGATTATTTCTAAAGATGGTTTAGTACTTACCAATCACCACTGTGGATATGATGGAATAGCGGAGCTTTCTACGCCAGAACATAATTTGCTTAAAGATGGTTTTTGGGCTGCTAATAGAGCTGACGAAAAAAAACCATCGAGTTTATTTGTTCGATTCTTTGTTCGTATGGACGATTGCTCAAAGCGAATTTTAGCGAAAGTAAATCCTTCAATGAATGAAGGGGATAGAGAAAAAGCGATTAACACCGAAATTGCTCTAATTGAAAAAGAAAACAATGAAGGTGGAAAATATACGGTTTCGGTTCGTCCCTTTTTTCAAGGAAACGAATATTACTATTTTGTTTACCAAGATTATAGAGATGTACGTTTAGTAGGAGTGCCACCAGAAAGTTTAGGAAAATTTGGAGGTGATACCGACAACTGGGAGTGGCCACGTCAAACTGCTGATTTTTCTATTTTTAGAGTTTATGCCGATAAAGATGGTAATCCTGCAGATTATTCTTCAAACAATATCCCATTACAACCAAAACACTACTTGCCAGTAAATTTATCTGGAATAAAAGAAGGCGATTTTGCTATGATTTTGGGTTATCCAGGAAGAACTAACCGTTGGATGCCTGCAAGCGGAATCGAACAAAACGTGAAATTCGCTTATCCTGCTTGGGTTGAAGGTGCTAAAACCGGTATGGACAACATGAAGAAATATATGGAAATGAGTGATGCACTTCGTTTGGTTTATGCGTCTAAATATGCTTCAACAGCCAATTATTGGAAAAACCGTCAAGGAATGATTGATGCCCTTTCTAAATTTGGAACAGCCAAATCTAAAGCAGCTCAAGAAGCAAAATTTGATAAATGGGCTAATAGATCAGTAAACAAACCTAAATACGGAGACGTAGTAACAACGATAAATAAATACTATGCATTAACTAACGAAAAATCCCTTCATGATAATTATTTGTCGCAATTGTTTAGAACCGCTGCTTTTGGTCCAATAGGAAGAACTTTAGGAAAACAGTTAGACAACTACGTGAAAGCGGATGCTGCAAAACGTAAAACATTGGCACCTGTTATTTTAGAATTTGCAACTAAATTCTACGAGAATTTATATATACCTGCAGAAAAAGACATTTTAGCAGCTCAACTACATTTGTATGCAACCAAATCTATTGGATATGAAATTTCACCATTGGTTAAAAAAATGGTAAATGAAAATGGGAATGACTTTACGAATTATGTTAGTGCAGTAATCGATTTGAGCGTTTTAACATCATTAGATAAAGTAAAAGCATTCTTGCAAGCTCCAAGTCAAGGTCTTTTAGATAATGATCCATTATACGTTTTGTCTAATGATTTGCTAACGCATTTTAATTATAGATCTGAAGAAATTACCAAATCACAAAACGATTATGGCGCTTCATTCCGTCTTCTGGTAGAAGGTTTGCGCGAGTCAAAAATAGGAGCTATAAAATACCCAGATGCTAACTCCACTTTGCGTTTAACGTACGGAAAAGTTCGTGCTTTGCCAGCTGACAAACGTAATGATGCTAAAATAAACAACTACACTACTTTAGCTAGTCAAGTAAAAAAATACAAAAAAGGTGATGAAGAATTTGACCTTCCAAGTCGTGTTTTAGAATTGGAAAAAGATAAAAATTATGGTCGTTATGCAGATAAAGATGGTTCGCTTCACTTGAATTTTTTAACCGATAACGATATCACTGGAGGAAACTCAGGTTCGCCAGTGCTTAACGGAAAAGGAGAATTGATAGGTATTGCTTTTGATGGAAATATCGAAGCTATGGCAGGTGATGTTATTTTTGACAGCAAATTACAAAGAACTATTAATGTTGACATTCGCTATGTATTGTGGGTAATTGATAAATATGCTGGAGCTAAACATATTATTGACGAAATGACTATTGTAAAATAAAGGAGTTTAATCGAATTGAAACCCGTTCATTATTTTGAACGGTTTTTTTCTTTAGGGCTATTTATTATTGTAGGTATCAAACAAATACTGCAAAGTTTCATTAATATTATTGGCTTGAATAGTTGGCATTTCTGTTTCCGTATTCAGCCAATTTTCAATTATTTCAGCAAAATCATCGCCAACTTCATAAACAACCGGAACTCCCATTCGTTTTAAGGCTGCAGCATTACATTCTTGCTCATAATGATTACGGATAGGAATGCTCAATATTTTTTTACCAAGATATAAAGCCTCAGCAGGAGTTTCAAATCCACCCCCTGTAATAATTCCTTCGCAGCTTATCAAACTCTGATTGAATTGTTCTTGATTTACAGGAAAATAGGTAATATTCCCCTCAGTATATTTAAAATTAACGTCACCTAAAAACCAATGAAATTGAATACCCTCTAATTTGTTAAACGCTTTTTGTAAACAATCCTTTTGAAAAGATGGTAAATATACTGTGATGTGTTTCAGGTTTTTTGGTTCGGCTTGTATTATTTCATCTTTAATAATTGGTGGATGTATGAAAGAATCGTATTTCTCAAAATGTAACCCAATATGTTTTGGTGAAGAGGCATAATGCTTAAGAATTAGTTCTCCCATAATGCTCTTTTTTTCGGGTCTTGGAGTTAGTTTTGACTTAAAACTAGCTTGGTGACCAAATTGAATAGAAGGAACATTTTGCAATTTACAAGCGAGTGCAGTAATTGATTCAAAGTCATTTATAATAATATCGTAATTTTTAAGAGGTAATGATTTAGCATCTTTATACAGTTGCATTGGCTTAATATTCTTGGCAATATCCCAATAATCTAATCCACCACATTTGCTATAATGTAAACTACAACCTTTACTTTTATATTTTACAGGCAAGTCTATATTTAGACTTGCATTATTGCCGCTTAAAAAGAAATCTACGGCACCGAATTTTTGTAAATAAGGAAACAGTTGAATAGCTCTGCTAATGTGTCCGTTTCCTGTGGCTTGTATCGCGTAAAATATTTTCATTTTTTAAGATAAAATTTTAGAAACTATATCATTAACTATTAACTCTTCTTTATTTTCATTTTTAGAAAAATTGGATTTGTCATAATAATATAACTTCCATTTTTCATTTTTATATTCTAAAGCGGTGAGGTTTTCAATCCAATCACCACTATTTAAATATAAGACTTTCCCATGTTCGTTTTCTACCTCTTTTATTTGGGGTTTATGAATGTGACCACAAACCACATAACTATATTTTTTTTCAATAGCGATTTCGGCAGCAGTTGTTTCAAAATTAGAAATAAAGGAAACGGCTTGTTTCACACTGTCTTTAATTGTTTTAGAAAAACTTCGTTTCTCTCTCCCTAAAGAAACAAGAATCCAATTAATTAAACTATTAATCAAAATTAAAAGGTCATACCCTTTTCCTCCAAGTTTAGCAATAATTTTTGCATATCCATTGGTCGAAGAATCAAATACATCGCCATGGAAAATCCATGTTTTTTTTCCATCTAAATCTAAAACTAATTTGTCAACTAACTCTAAATTTCCTAAAACAAAATCAGAATATTTCCTTAAAGCCTCGTCATGATTCCCTGTAATATAGATAACACGCGTACCTTGGTTAGACATTTTAATGATGTAGCGCAATATTTCCATATGAGCTTTGGGGAAATAGCGTTTGCTAAAATTCCACATATCAATGATGTCACCGTTTAAAACTAATGTCTGGGGTTGGATTGATTTTAAGTATTGAAGTAATTCTTTGGCTTGACAGCCATAAGTGCCAAGATGAACATCGCTAATGACTACTAGAGGGATTTTGCGTTTTCTTTTCATAATAAGTTTTGGCAAAATTAATAACTTAATGTTATGTCAATGTTTCTTATGTATTAAGATTTTGCGCTGTTTTTTTTAAGATAAAATTATGGTTCGATTCAGTTAAAAATTCTTTATTTTTGAATGATGAAAAAAATCCTGATTGTATTATTATTTCCTTTGCTTATTTTTTCTCAAACCAATTTCGAAAAAGGAGAGCTGTTATTAGGCGAAGCAAAATTCAAACAAGCGCAGTTGTGTTTTGAGAATTTTTTAGTATCTAATCCTAGTCATTTAAAAACTATAGAATATTTAGGTGATATTGCAGGTCATACTAAATCATGGGATAATGCATTGTTATATTATAAAAAATTAAAGCAATTAAAACCTAACGAGGCCAATTATTATTATAAATATGGAGGTGCTTTAGGAATGAAAGCGACACAAGTTAATAAATTTAAGGCCTTAGGAATGATTGGAGAAATACGCTCTTCGTTTGAAAAAGCTATTGTTTTAAATCCAAAACACATAGAAGCACGTTGGGCATTAATAGAACTCAACTTGCAATTGCCAGGAATAGTTGGCGGAAGTGAAACTAAAGCTATTCAATATTCTAATGAATTAAAAGAATTGTCTCCTGTAGATGGGTATTTGGCAAGAGGACATATTGAAGAGTATTTCAAAAGATTTTCGCTAGCCGAACAACAATATAAAAAAGCAATAATGATTGGCAAGAGTAATGTTTGTTCTCAAAAATTAGCCGATTTGTACAAAAATAAAATGAATCAACCTCAAAAAGCTCAAAAGGTTTTGGAGGAATATAATAGTAATAAAAAATACTATTAATCGAGATTTCGGTTATTAGATAACAATCAATATAAATGAAAACACATTTTATAGCCATCGGCGGAAGCGCCATGCATAACCTAGCATTGGCATTACACAACAAGGGATATCAAGTTACCGGTAGCGACGATGCTATTTTTGAACCTTCGAAATCGCGTTTAGATAAAAAAGGAATTTTACCTATAGAAATGGGTTGGTTTCCCGAAAAAATCACCCAAGATATCGAAGCCGTAATTCTTGGGATGCATGCCAAAGCTGATAATCCAGAACTGTTAAAAGCGCAAGAATTAGGATTGAAAATATATTCATATCCAGAGTTTTTATACGAACAATCCAAAAATAAAACTAGAGTAGTAATTGGCGGTTCACACGGAAAAACAACCATTACTTCTATGATTTTGCACGTAATGCACTTTCATAATATTGAAGTGGATTATATGGTAGGTGCCCAATTAGAAGGTTTCGATACCATGGTACACCTCACGGAAGCTAATGATTTTATAGTTCTCGAAGGCGATGAATATTTGTCATCACCAATAGACCGCAGACCTAAATTTCATTTGTACCAACCTAATATTGCTCTGATTTCAGGAATAGCTTGGGATCATATCAATGTTTTTCCAAGCTATGATTTCTACGTAGAACAATTTGAAATTTTTATCCAAAAAATCACAAATGGTGGAATTTTGGTGTATAACGAAGAAGATCCAGAAGTGAAACGAGTAGCGGAAGCAGCATTGAATCCTATCCGAAAAATATCCTATACAACACCAAAATATGAAGTAAGAGACGGAGTTACGCTTCTTGAAACTCCAGAAGGAGCGATGCCAATTGAAGTTTTTGGAGCGCATAATCTAAATAATTTGGCTGGTGCAAAATGGATTTGTCAAAACATGGGTGTTGATGAAGCCGATTTCTATGAAGCTATTGCTAGTTTCAAAGGCGCTTCAAAACGCTTGGAAAAAATAGCTGAGAGCAAAACTAAAGTTGCTTATAAGGATTTTGCACATTCACCAAGTAAAGTGGCTGCCACTACTAAAGCGGTTAAAGAACAATATCCAAATCGGACTTTGGTGGCTTGTTTAGAGTTGCATACCTATAGTAGTTTGAATGCTGAGTTTTTAAAAGAATATGAAGGAGCACTTGAACCTGCAGATGTTGCCGTGGTTTTTTATTCGCCAGATGCGGTTAAAATAAAACAACTCGAAGAAGTAACTTATGAGCAAATTGCACAATCTTTTAATAGGAAGGATTTAATTATTTATACCAATCCTGCTGAGTTTAAGACTTTTTTATTCAATCAAAATCTAGAAAATTCAGCTTTGTTATTGATGAGCTCCGGAAATTATGGAGGATTGAATTTTGATGAGGTGAAAGATTTAGTAATCAAATAGTAGCTATCAGATGACAGTTTAGCTACTGACTGAAATCTGAAATCTGCAAACAAAAAAATGGAACGAACTAATTTTCCGATAACCAATTGGTCCGAAGACGACAGGCCACGCGAAAAGCTAATGCTTAAGGGCAAAAGTGTTTTGAGTGATGCCGAATTGATTGCCATTCTGATTGGTTCCGGAAGTAGAAATGAATCCGCAGTAGAGTTAAGTAAAAAGATTTTGGCTAGTGTCGACAACAATTTAAACGCTTTGGGCAAGTTGACACTTTCGCAATTAATAAGTTTTAAGGGAATAGGAGAGGCGAAGGCCATTTCGATTATGGCAGCCATGGAATTAGGAAGACGAAGAAGAGCAGAAGAAGCTGCTGTGTCAAAAAAAATCACCTCTAGTAAAACGACCTTTGAATTGATGCAACCTATTATTGGTGAATTGCCTCATGAAGAATTCTGGGTTTTGTATTTGAATAATGCCAATAAAGTATTGTCTAAATCGCAACAAGGAAAAGGCGGAATTACAGGCACAATGGTGGATGTTCGCTTGGTTTTTAAAACAGCTATTGAAATAGGGGCAACAAGTATAATTCTTTGTCATAATCATCCTTCGGGAGGTTTAGTTCCTAGTGAAGCCGATATTAAGATTACAAATAAAATAAAAGCTGCAGGTCAAAATTTAGATATTCATGTACTAGATCATCTTATTGTTACGGAAAATGGGTATTATAGTTTTGCTGATCAAGGAATTTTTTAATTTATGGAGTTTAAAAGTAATACGATAACCGATGTCTTTTTTGATTTAGATCATACGTTATGGGATTTTGAAAAAAATTCGGCTTTAGCATTTGAAATAATTTTCAGAAAGCACCAGATGATTCTAGATTTTGATAAGTTCATTGCGTTTTATGTTCCTATAAACCTAAAATATTGGGAGATGTTTCGAAAAGATGAAATAGACCATCATACTATGCGTTATCTTAGACTACGAGATACTTTTGATTTTTTGGATTTTGAAATTAACGATGAAAAAATTCATTTATTAGCAGAAGAATACATCTTTTATTTGCCAAAAAATAATCATTTGTTTGATGGAGTTATTCCGGTATTAGATTATTTAAAATCAAAATACAATTTGCATATTATCACCAATGGTTTTGCAGAAATTCAAAGAAATAAACTAGATAATTCAAATATCACACATTATTTCAAAACCATTACCAATTCAGAAATGGCAGGAGTTAAAAAACCTAATTCCTTAATTTTTGAGTATGCTTTAAGCTTGGCTAATGCCAAAAAAGAAAACAGCATTATGATTGGCGATTGTATTGAAGCTGACGTTCAGGGGGCTTTGGATGCGGGATTAGATGCTATTTTATTTAATGAAACAAATGCTGAGATAGCGGATACTATTAAACAAGTGAATCATTTATTAGACCTTAAAAAATATTTATAAATTATGAAAACTAGAATATTATCTCTACTGTTGTTTATGGCAAGCAACAGTTTCTCACAAACGGTTAATGATTATAAAGGTGTAATCATTCCAATGAAATTTGGCTTTCTTAATACCGAAAATCAATACAGGCTCCAGACTATTTCTAAAATGAATTTACAGAAAGCAGGTTTTCAAGCTTTTTACGAAATTGAAGCAATTCCAGCGGAAATTAACAACAGATGCAGTCTTTTGTATTTTGATGTAAAAAAAGAAAATGCCTTCTTGCTAACTAAACTTTATATAGTTTTTAAAGATTGTTATGGCACAATTATTTATCAATCTCCCTTCGGGAAAAGCAGGGAAAAAGAGTTTGAAATAGCCTATTCCGTTGCTTTAAATGAAGCATTTATATCGATTTATGACTTGAATTACAAATACAATGGAAATACTAATTTTAGTTCAATACCATCAGGAGTTTCTCCATCAACAACAGCGGTAGTTTCTCCTGTTTCCGCTCCGTCAGTTGCGGTCATAGTTCCCGTTGTGAATCAAGATTCAAAAGAGCCTAAATCTATTGAAAATAAAAGTACTGATTTACTGTATGCCCAGTCAACGCCTTACGGATATCAATTAATTGATAGCCAACCAAAAGTTATTTTTAAACTCTTTAAAACATCTAATACTACTAGTTTTATTGCATTTAAAGGAAGCGTGCAAGGAGTGTTAGTTTCTTCAGAAAATAAATGGTTGTTCGAATATTACCAAAATGACGAAAAGATTTCAGAAAACGTAGAGGTTAAGTTTTAGATTTCGTTTTTTTGCTACCTGCTACCTGCTACCTGCTACCTGCTACCTGCTACCTGCTACCTGCTACCTGCTACCTGCTACCTGCTACTTGCTACCTGCCACCTGCCACCTGCCACCTGAATTAATACCCATACTTACTTTTCCAGCGATTTTTCAAAAATTCTCTAGTGGTATTTTCCCTTGAATTATTTCCGGGATTGTAAAGCACGGTTTCCGAAATGGCATCAGGTAAAAACTCCTGTTCGGCAAAATTATTCGCGTAATCGTGCGAATATTTATACTCGTCTCCATAACCCAATTCCTTCATTAATTTTGTGGGCGCATTGCGCAAATGGATCGGAACGGGTAAATCTCCCGTTTGTTTTACTAATTGTTGCGCATTTCCAATTGCCAAATAAGAAGCATTGCTTTTTGGGGAAGTGGCTAAATAAATAGCACATTGACTCAATAGAATTCTACTTTCGGGATAGCCAATGGTAGTAACAGCTTGAAATGTATTATTGGCCATTATAAAAGCCGTTGGGTTTGCATTCCCAATATCTTCACTGGATAAAATCAGCATTCTTCTGGCGATAAATTTTACGTCTTCGCCGCCTTCAATCATCCGGGCCAACCAATAAACGGCACCGTTTGGATCGCTTCCTCGTATCGATTTTATGAAAGCTGAAACAATATCGTAATGTTGTTCCCCACTTTTATCATACAAAACTGTATTTTGTTGTACAAGTTCAAAAACCCTTT
>NZ_JBJXDQ010000124.1:0-19574 GCF_046155325.1 Flavobacterium sp. | reverse complement strand
ATGAAACTTAAAATCTGCGGTATGAAATATCCCGACAATATTCTCGAAGTAGGATTGCTCCTACCCGATTATATGGGTTTTATTTTTTGGGAGAAATCGGCACGATATTTTGACGGAATCATTCCTGAATTGCCAAAAAGCATAAAAAAGACTGGCGTTTTTGTAAATGCAACTGTCGAAGAAATTGTAGAAAAGGTTTCAAAATACGATTTGCAAGCAGTACAACTTCACGGTCAGGAATCGGTTGCTTTTTGCAAAGAACTAAAAAGTAAGTTGCCACTTTCAATCGAAATAATTAAAGTGTTTTCGGCAGACGAGAATTTTGATTTTGAAGTATTAAAACCATTTGAAACCGTTTGCGATTATTTCCTTTTTGATACCAAAGGAAAATTACCAGGCGGAAACGGAACTACTTTTGATTGGAAAATATTAGAAAATTATCCTTCAACAAAACCATTCTTCTTGAGTGGTGGAATAGGAATAGCCGAATTGGAAGACGTTAAACAAGTATTAAAAACCAATTTACCCATTTATGCCATTGATATAAATAGTAAATTTGAGGTCAAACCAGGATTAAAAAATTTAGAATTGTGTAAAATCGCGCGTAGAGACGTTGCAATGCAACGACTATCATAGAAATATTGAAATGTAATGTCAATCATTTAGACGTTGCAATGCAATCAATCATTTAGACGTTGCAATGCAACGTCTCTATCACGGCAATAAAAAATAAAAACATGTCATACAACGTAAACGAAAAAGGCTATTACGGAGAATTTGGAGGAGCCTACATTCCAGAAATGTTATATCCAAATGTAGAAGAATTGCGTCAACAGTATTTAAAAATCACCGCCGAACCCGAATTTCAAGCCGAGTTCGATTCTTTGCTAAAAGAATATGCGGGTCGCCCTACTCCACTGTATTTTGCAAAGCGTTTATCAGAACAATACAATACAAAAATCTACCTCAAAAGAGAAGATTTGTGCCATACAGGCGCGCACAAAGTGAACAATACCATTGGGCAAATTTTATTAGCCAAACGATTGGGCAAAACCCGAATTATTGCAGAAACTGGCGCAGGTCAGCACGGAGTTGCAACAGCAACAGTTTGTGCCTTAATGGGATTAGAATGTATCGTTTATATGGGCGAAGTGGATATCAAAAGACAAGCTCCCAATGTAGCCCGAATGAAAATGTTAGGCGCCGAAGTTCGTCCTGCAACATCAGGTTCTAAAACACTAAAAGATGCAACGAATGAAGCGATTCGGGATTGGATTAACAATCCTGTGGATACCTATTATATCATTGGATCGGTTGTAGGACCGCATCCTTATCCTGATATGGTAGCGCGTTTTCAAAGTGTGATTTCCAAAGAAATTAAATGGCAATTATTAGAAAAAGAAGGACGTGAAAATCCCGATTATGTAATTGCTTGTGTGGGTGGCGGTAGCAATGCTGCTGGAACGTATTATCATTTTCTAGACAACGAAGATGTTAAAATCATAGCGGTTGAAGCCGCTGGTTTAGGAGTTGACTCTGGCGAAAGTGCCGCAACCTCTGCTTTAGGAAAAATCGGTGTCATTCACGGTAGCAAAACACTATTGATGCAATCTGTAGACGGTCAAATTACAGAACCCTACTCAATTTCAGCAGGATTAGATTACCCTGGTGTTGGTCCAATGCATGCCAATTTATTCGCCACAGGAAGAGCACAATTTATCGCAATAACCGATGAAGACGCCATGAATTGGGGATTGAAATTATCCCAAATGGAAGGACTAATTCCAGCAATAGAAAGTGCCCATGCCTTTGCAGTTTTGGACGAAATGAAATTTAAACCCGAAGATATAGTAGTCATCAATTTATCAGGTCGTGGTGATAAAGATTTGAATACCTACATCGATTATTTCAAATTATAATTGGTTTTGTACTAATGCCGAGTTATCGGATAAACTACCTCGGAGCAGAGCTCCAAAAGTATTAGCGAAATAACAGCCACAGATTCACAGATTTTCAAAAATCTTTTTTAATCTGTGACCCGAGCAATGGCGAACAGGCGAAGCAATCTGTGTCAAAAAAACCGAAGCAGAGCTTCGGGGAATTAAACCTAAAATAGATTAAATGAAATGGAAAATTTATTTGCTTACGGAACTTTAAAAGACAAAGAGATTCAAGAACGAATTTTTGGACGTTTACTAAAAGGAACTCCCGATAATTTAATTGGGTTTGTAATACAAGATATTCGTATCGAAGAAGAATTTGGCATCATTGAATATCCAATCATTGTAGAAACCAAAAACGCAGCAGAAAGTATTAGTGGCATTTGCTACCAACTAAGCGAACGAGAGCTAGGGCTAGCAGACACCTACGAAGGAATGCATTACAAAAGAATTGAAGTCAAATTAGAATCGAATGAAATGGCTTGGACTTATACCGCAGTAGTATAAAATAAATTAAAAGAAACGTTGGTTGTTAAAAAAAAACGAAACAAGATTTTAAAAAATTTAACCACATAGATTCATAGAAAAAAGAGTTGGATAGCCCAATTTTTGGGTTCAGATAGCTATGATTATCTTAAAGTAAGTGAAACGCCTTTGAAAAATTCACAAAATCTATGGCTCTATGTGGTAAAAAAATAAAAAAACATAATTACACCCTATGGGCAAAAAAACAAACCCATTTGAATCTGACAAAGAAGTTACAATGAACAGAATAAATCAAAAATTACAAGAAAACAACAAGATATTATCCATTTATTTTTCGGCTGGTTATCCTAATCTAAACGATACGGTACAAATCATTCAGGATTTAGAAAAAAACGGAGTCGATATGATCGAAATTGGATTGCCTTTTAGCGATCCATTGGCCGATGGACCAACGATTCAAGAAAGTTCAACCCAAGCATTATACAACGGAATGACTACGCAAGTCTTGTTTGAGCAACTAAAGGATATCCGAAAAACGGTTTCCATACCGCTAATAATCATGGGCTATTACAACCCCATGTTGCAATATGGTATGGAGAAATTTTGCCAGAAATGTGCCGAAATTGGTGTCGATGGACTCATAATTCCTGATTTACCGGTAGATGTGTATGCTAATGAATACAAAGCCACTTTCGAAAAAAACGGTTTAATTAATGTACTTCTGATAACGCCACAAACTTCGGATGATCGCATTCATTTTATTGATAGCGTTTCAGATGGGTTTATTTATATGGTGAGTTCCGCGAGTGTTACAGGATCGCAATCTGGTTTTGGAAATACCCAAGAAGCTTATTTCAAAAGAATAGCCAACATGAATCTTAAAAACCCTCAAGTCATTGGATTTGGCATCAACAATGCCGAAACTTTTAACCAAGCCACACAATTTGCCAAAGGAGCCATCATAGGTAGCGCTTTCATCAAAAACTTGACCGAAAATGGGGTTGAAAGTATTGGAGAATTTGTGAAAGGGATTCGATAAAAATAGTGCTATATAAAAGGAAACGGCTTTTTTTTACGATTTATAAGAATATTTATAGATTTTACAATAAATAATATTTGCTTTTGTCGCATATACCTACCTAAAAACGGATGGTTTTGTGAGATTTTACAATACACATATACAAGTTGGCGTCAAGCAAAAATACAGATCACTATGAACCGAATACTATTGATTGTTGATATACTCGGATTCCCCGCTAGCGCGAGCGTCCCGCTCGTGCCCACAAAAAAATTAATTCAAAACTACCTCGTAAAAACCAGCTGATTTTCTTTTGATAAATTGGCATCAAATTGATAGCCTTCGTAGTTAAATCCTTTTAAATCTTCGATGGTTTTTGCATTTGTATCTAGAATGTAACGCACCATCATTCCTCTGGCTTTTTTGGCAAAAAAACTAATAATTTTAAGTTTTCCGTCTTTATAATCTTTAAATTCTGGGGTAATTACGGGTACTTTTAAGGTTTTGACATCTACTGCCGAAAAGTATTCGGTACTGGCTAAATTGATAAACAATTCTCCTTTTTCGAGTTCTTTGTTTAGGGCTTTGGTTACCATAGGTTTCCAAAATTCATGAAGATTTTTACTATCCCCAATAGCTAATTTTGTTCCCATTTCTAATCGATACGCTTGCATTAAATCTAAGGGTTTCAAGAGTCCGTAAAAACCTGATAAAATTCTTAGACTATTTTGCAAATCATCCAGTTTGTCTAAAGGAATAGTAAAGGCGTCTAATCCTGAATACACATCACCGTCGAAAGTATAAATGGCAGCTCGGGCGTTTTGTATCGTAAAAGGGGTTTTCCAATCTTGATTGCGTTGCCAATTTAATTGAGCCAGATTATCCGAAATTGTCATTAATTCCGAAAGTTCATTCGGAGATTTTTGTTTTAAAACTTGATGAACCTGACGTGCTTCTTTTAGAAATGTAGCTTCTGAATATTTTTCCGTTGGTACTGCTTTTTCGAAATTTAACGATTTGGCTGGCGATAGAACAATTTTCATAAAATTAAACTCAGGGTTGAAGTTTCAAAAATACGAATTGAAAAACCGAAAAGAAAACAAAGAAGCTTTATATTTTTACTTTTTTAAACTAAACCAATATGGACTTGGATTTATAGACAAAAAGTTTACTTATTTGTGTTAATTCTTTAAGCCACGAATTTACTAATTAAAGTATAAAATTCGTGAATTCATGGCTTAAAACATTTTTGAATATTCAAGGAAAATGAACTAAAATGCATATTTTAAGTATATCTGTGACCAATAAAAAAAGCCCGATACAAGTATCGAGCTTTTACTTTCAAATTAAATTATTTGAATTATTTTACTAACAATTTACTAGATGGTTTAAACTTGGTCAAATTAATGCCATCAACTGCAGCAATATATTCTTCAATTGTGGGAGTTCTACCAAGTACGGTAGATAATACTACAACCGGTGTAGATGAAAGTAAAGATTCTCCTTTTTTACCTTCTTTATCTTCTACAACCCTACCTTGGAATAGACGAGTTGAAGTTGCCATTACTGTATCTCCTTTTTCAGCTTTTTCTTGGTTACCCATACATAGGTTACAACCTGGACGCTCTAAATACAACATGTTTTCGTATTTAAGACGAGCTTCACCTTTAGGTGCGTTATCATCAAATTCAAAGCCTGAATATTTTTGTAATACATCCCAATCCCCTTCCGCTTTTAATTCATCAACAATATTATAAGTAGGTGGAGCCACAACAAGAGGGGCTTTAAACTCCACTTTACCCTGCTGTCTTTCTATATTTTTAAGCATCTGAGCAAGTATTTTCATATCTCCTTTGTGAATCATACAGGAACCTATAAATCCAAGATCTACTTTTTTAGTACCTCCATAAAAAGATAATGGTCTAATAGTATCATGTGTATATCTTTTAGAAACGTCAGCGTTATTTACATCAGGATCGGCAATCATTGGTTCAACAATTACATCCAAATCAATTAATACTTCGGCATAATATTTAGCATTTGAATCCGGAGTTAACGCAGGTTTTACTCCTGAACTAATTTCGTCAATTCTTTTATTAGCTCTGTTAATCAAACCTTGAAGTACTTGGTTATGATTATCCATGCCTTTATCAATCATGATTTGGATTCTGCTTATAGAAATTTCCAAAGATTCGATTAATGTAGCATCTTCAGAAATACAGATAGAAGCTTTAGCCTTCATTTCTGCAGTCCAGTCGGTAAATGTAAATGCTTGATCGGCGGTAAGTGTTCCTAGGTGAACCTCGATTATTCTTCCTTGAAATACATTTTCACCACCAAATTTTTGAAGCATTTGCGATTGTGTAGCATGAACAACATCTCTAAAATCCATATATTCCTTCATGCTTCCTTTGAAAGTTACCTTTACCGATTCAGGAATTGGCATAGAGGCTTCGCCAGTTGCCAAAGCCAAAGCAACGGTTCCTGAGTCTGCACCAAAAGCTACCCCTTTTGACATTCTTGTATGTGAATCACCACCAATGATGATTGCCCATTCATCAATAGTAATATCGTTAAGCACTTTATGAATTACATCAGTCATTGCATGATAAACGCCTTTCGGGTCACGAGCAGTGATCAATCCGAAGTCGTTCATAAATTTCATCAATCTAGGAATATTTGCCTTCGATTTATTATCCCAAACTGAAGCAGTATGACAACCCGATTGGTATGCACCGTCAACGATTGGTGAAATTACAGTAGCTGCCATAGACTCCAATTCTTGAGAAGTCATCAAACCAGTTGTATCTTGTGAACCAATAATATTTACAGTAACACGAACATCAGAACCAGCGTGTAAAATTTTACCTGGAGTTGTTCCAACTGCATTTTTATTAAATATTTTTTCTACTGCCGTAAGACCTTGTCCTTCGATAGAAACTTCTTTTGACGGAGCATAAACAGGCACAATATCAATACCCAGAGTTTTAGAGGCAAATGTTTGCAGTTTTTTTCCAAATACAATTGCGTAAGAACCTCCCGCTTTAATAAACTCAATTTTCTGTGGCGTGAATGCTTTTGAGATATCTATTAACTCTTTATCCCCATTATAAAGTTTCTTGGTTTTTGTATTGATGGTGAGAACTGTGCCGGTAGCAACAGAATACACTTCTTCGAGAATAGGATCACCGCTTTCGTTGCGAACAACATTACCATTTTCATCTAATTTTTTTACCCAGTTTTTAAGATCCAAACCTATACCACCTGTAACATCTACAGTGGTCAGAAAAATAGGAGAAATACCGTTTGTTCCTGCAACAATTGGTGCAAAATTAACAAACGGAACATAAGGACTTGCTTGCTTACCTGTCCAAAGCGCAACGTTATTTACCCCTGACATTCTTGAAGAACCTACACCCATAGTGCCTTTTTCGGCAATCAACATTACTGACTTATCAGGGTGTTGTGCTTGTAGCATTTTTATTTCCTCTTGGGCCGGAATAGAAATCATACATTTACCATGAAGTTCACGGTCAGAACGAGAGTGCGCTTGGTTACCTGGTGAAAGCAAATCGGTAGAAATATCTCCAACACCAGCTATATAGGTTACTACTTTAATTTCTTCAACTATTTCGGGGAGTTTTGTGAAAAATTCGGCTTGTGCATAACTTTTAACAATAGATGTGGCTATTTCATTTCCACTTTCAAATGCCACTTTAAGACGTTCCATATCCGCTTCATAAAGATACACTTGTGTCTTAAGAACTTTTGCAGCTTCTTTAGCGATATTTGCATCAATACCCAGTGCTAAATCAAGAAGAACTTCAATTGAAGGCCCACCTTTCATGTGTGATAATAACTCAAAGGCAAAAGCAGGAGTAATTTCCTTTACCACTGATTCCTCTAGGATTATTTTCTTTAAAAATGCAGCTTTTACAGTCGCAGCGCTAGTAGTACCAGGTATAGTGTTATAAATAAAGAAACTTAGAGAATCTTCTCTATATTCGTTATTTATATCAATTATTTGTTTAATTATTTCGCTCAACAATTCGGCACCATCAATAGGCTTAGGTTTAAGACCTTGGATTTTGCGTTCTTCAATTTCCTTTATGTAATCGTTATAAGTATTCATAATGATGTCTTTTCAATGTTATCGGGAGTTTAATTTAATAATTTCAAAATCAAAAAGCCCAAATTTTTAGTTTATTTATTTGTGATACAAATTTAAAGAATTTATGATGAAAATTTGAAATAATTTAATAGAAGATGCTTATTGTATCATTATAATTACAAATAAATAAGATTATATGATTTAAATTGAAAAATTCTGAATATCAGCTTAAATATTTGTCTATTTTCATCATAAAATGATAGGGAAATCGATTTAAATTCGATTAATTTCTGAAAATTTTTAAATAAAATTGCAAAATACGTGAATAGTATTCATTTCAAAATCAAAATAAAACTATAAAAGGCGTATGATAAACAAAAAAAGTTTACAACAATTTATCTATAATCATTTCTTCAGTAATTCCTTCGGCGTCAGCTTTATAATTTTTAATAATTCTATGACGCAAAATTCCTGAAGCCACCGCTTTTACATCTTCAATATCAGGAGAAAATTTACTGTTAAAAGCTGCATGAGCCTTGGCAGCCAAAATTAAATTTTGAGATGCTCTAGGTCCTGCTCCCCAATCTAAATAATTTTTTACAAAATCATTCGATAATGGATTGTTTGGACGCGTTTTACTAACCAAAGTTACAGCATATTCAATTACATTATCTGCAACTGGAATTCTACGAATAAGATGCTGGAAATCGATGATTTCTTGAGCGGTAAACAATGGATTTATGATTTGTTTTTCATCAGAAGTAGTTTTTTTAACCACACTAACTTCCTCGTCAAAAGAAGGATAGTCTAATTTAATAGCAAACATAAATCGGTCTAACTGAGCTTCAGGCAAAGGATATGTCCCTTCTTGCTCAATTGGGTTTTGGGTAGCCAAAACAAAATAGGGTAAATCTAATTTATAATTTTGACCTGCGATAGTTACTGATCGTTCTTGCATTGCTTCTAATAGAGCGGCCTGAGTTTTAGGTGGTGTTCTATTGATTTCGTCAGCTAGGATAATATTTGAAAAAATTGGGCCTTTTATAAATTTAAATTGACGGTTTTCATCTAGAATTTCGCTCCCTAAAATATCAGAAGGCATTAAATCAGGGGTAAATTGTATTCTTTTAAAATCAAGACCAAGTGCTTGCGCTAAAGTATTCACCATTAACGTTTTTGCAAGTCCAGGAACCCCAACTAAAAGAGCGTGACCTCCAGAAAAAATAGATAATAAAATTTGATCTATTACCGCATCTTGACCTACAATTATTTTTGCTATTTCAATTTTAAGTTCATTACGTTTTTGAACTAAATTATGTATTGCTGTTACGTCTGACATATTGAAGGTTAGAAATTAGAAGGTGGAAGGTGAAAACTGCTTTGAATTACTACTGTTACTAAATACTGATTACTGAACACTACTTTTTAAGCCAATTGTTTGTAAAACTACAATCTCTATATTCACCAATTATTTTAATATACGTTTCTTTAATTTTCTCATCAAACCATTTTCCAATGGCTTTAATTTGCTTTTCTTTTAAAGCTAATTCTTTGATTTTAGTATAGTCTTTGGCATAATTAGCAGTATGCTCATCAATTCTATTAGTAATAGTAATTATTTTATACTTTTTCTTGCCTGATTGATCTTCATCAATCAATGGAGCTGTAATTTCACCTTCTTTCAAATTTGAAACTTGACCATATAAACTTGGATCCATTTTCGTTAATTCAAAATGTGTGTCCTGAGTTTTTGGGTTAATTAATGCACCCCCATTAGCTCTAGTTTCCTTTTCATCTGAAGTAGTTCTAGCCGCTTCTGAAAAGGTAATTTCTTTATCTATTATTCTTTTTTTAATAAGGGTGATTTTTTCTTTAGCTTCTTTCAAAGCAGCGTCTGTAATAGCTGGAGACAATAATATATGTCGTAATTCTACTTCTTGTCCTTTAATTTTTTCTATATAAATTATATGATACCCAAAATCCGTTTCAAAAGGAGCCGAAATTTCTCCTTCCGCTAGACTAAAAGCAACATCTTTAAACTCTTTTACAAAAGGCGTCTTGCGATTCATTTTATAAAAACCCCCTGTAGCTCTAGATCCTGGATCTTGAGAATACAAAACTGCTTTGGTTGCAAAACTAGATCCTTCTTGAATCTCTTTTTTAAATTCAATCAATTTATCTATGACCTTTTGTTTTTCAGATTCTGAAATTTTTGGTACAATTACAATTTGTGCCACTTCAAGTTCTACTCCAAAAGCTGGTAAATCTGCTGTTGGGATTTTTTTAAAAAAATTACGAACTTCTTCGGGTGTTATTTCAACTTCGTCCACAATCTTTTTTTGCATTTCAGAGGTAAGTTTTTGCTCTTTTAAAATATCAAAAAAATAAGATCTAAAATCTTCTTCAGAATTTTTTTTATAATATTTGACTACTTTGTCCATAGAGCCAATTTGTTCAACCATATAATTTAAACGCTCTTCCATCATTGATTTTACTTCAGCATCAGTAACCTTCAAACTATCTTGTACAGCTTGGTGTGCATAAAGTTTATCCTCTAATAACTTCCCTAACATTTGACATCTTGAAATATCTTTTATACTCCCTCCTTGACTTGAAATCTCAAGGTAAGACTTGTCAATATCAGAATCTAAAACAATATAATCACCCACTTTAGCAATAACACCATCTAGTTTTTGCTTTTGTGTTGGATTATTTTTTACAAGTGTTTCTAGAGCAGTTTCTGGAATAATTTCTTGGGCAAGAATAATTGAATTTGACAAAAGGAACAAAAAGATTAGAAGTACTATTTTAAAACCTACGGCCTTAATTTGAAATGATTTTAAAAGCATTTTTTATTTTATTTTTAAATTATTAAGAAATCTATGTAGATTTCAATTGCATTATAAAGGCTTAAAAATTTGACCAAATATACACTTTAAGAATCAAAAAAAAGCATTGTTAAAACAACAATTACATTAAACTAATCAAGAAACAAAAATAACAATTCAATTATACAATACAAGAATACAGCCTAGTATTAACAAAAAATTATAAAGAAAGCTTTAAAAAATTAGCATTTAAAAAATACATTAAGTAGGAATATAAAAAATAAAAAAAAGCTATCAATTACGACAGCTTTTTTAGATAAAACAAACTTTTTAAAAAAACTTATTTTTTTATATTCTCAATAAATTGATCAAATAAATAAGAGGAATCGTGAGGTCCTGGACTTGCTTCAGGATGGTATTGAACAGAAAAACAATTTTTGTTTTTCATTCTCATTCCCGCAACTGTACCATCGTTTAAGTGGAGATGTGTAATTTCCATTTCAGGATGGTTGTCTAATTCTTCTTTATTCACTGCAAAACCATGATTTTGAGAAGTAATTTCTCCTTTGCCTGTGATGATATTTTTAACAGGATGATTAATTCCTCTGTGACCGTTAAACATTTTGTAGGTAGATATTCCATTTGCCAAAGCAATAACTTGGTGTCCTAAACAAATTCCAAATAAAGGTTTGTTATTTTCAATCACTTCTTTGGCAACTTGAATAGCGCTAGTTAGTGGATCAGGATCTCCAGGTCCGTTTGATAAGAAAAAACCATCTGGGTTGAATGCTACCAATTCAGAATAGGTTGAATCAAAAGGAAAGACTTTAATGTAACAATCTCTGTTGGCAAGATTACGAAGAATATTTGTTTTAATTCCCAAGTCTAAAGCTGCGACTTTGTAAGTAGCGCTTTCGTCACCAAAGAAATAGGGGTTTTTAGTAGAAACTTTAGAAGCTAATTCTAATCCTTTCATATTTGGAACTTTTGCAAGAGCAATTTTGAGTTCTTCAATTGGTGTATCATCAGTACAAATTACCGAATTCATTGCTCCGTTATCACGAATATAACTTACGAGCCCGCGAGTGTCAACATCTGATATGCATATTAGGTTTTGTTTTGTAAAATAGTCTTCCAAACTTCCGGAAGAATCTTCGCGAGAATAATTGAAACTGAAATTTTTACAAACCAAACCTGCTATCTTTATGCTGTCCGATTCTATTTCTTTGACGTTTACTCCATAGTTTCCAATGTGGGCATTAGTTGCCACCATAATTTGTCCAAAATAAGAAGGGTCAGTAAAAATTTCTTGGTAACCAGTCATTCCAGTATTAAAACATACTTCACCAAAAGTAGTTCCTGAAATTCCTATAGATTTTCCGTGAAAAATAGTTCCATCACTTAAAAGAAGTATGGCGCTTTTTCTTGTTGTGTATTTCATTCGTTGATTTATTATTATAAATGTCAAATAAACTAGTTTGACTTTATTAATTGAGACTATTTATTCTACAAATTTAATTTTTTAACGCTAAGAGTGCAAGATTTTCTAGGAGATAATTTATATAAAAATCAAAAAAAAAAAAAGGATAAACTATTAAAAGTTTATCCTTTTTTTATTTAATTAATATTTTTCATAATTAAACCGTATCTTCTTTTGGAGCTTCTTCATCAGAATTAGCAATTGGAGTTTCATCAACAACTTCTGGAGTTTCAATTACTGCTACTTCGGGAGTTTGCTCTAACGCTTCAATAACATCTGATTCTACTTCAGCTACTGAAGCTACTTCAGCAGTTTCCACTTCGGTAAGTTCAGCAACTGGGGCTACTACTGCAACATCGTCAGCTTTCTTTGCTTTTCCACCACGACGGCTTTTAGCTTTTTTCTCTTCTTTTTTACCACCATTATAAATTTCATTGAAATCTACCAGTTCGATCATTGCCATATCAGCATTATCTCCTAAACGATTACCAACTTTTATAATACGTGTGTATCCACCTGGACGATCTCCTACTTTGGCAGCTACATCTCTGAACAAGTCAGTAACTGCGTATTTGCTACGTAAATAAGCAAAAACAATACGACGATTATGAGTCGTATCATCTTTTGATTTTGTTATTAATGGCTCAACAAATTGCTTAAGGGCTTTTGCTTTAGCAACAGTAGTGTTAATACGTTTATGCTCTATTAGAGAACAAGCCATATTAGCCAACATAGCTTTTCTATGTGGGGTCTGTCTGCTTAAGTGATTATGTTTTTTTCCGTGTCTCATGACGTATTTTTTTAAACTTCATCTTGCTTCTATCCACTTTGGAGAGCAAAATATGAAATAATTTACTCTTTATCTAATTTGTATTTTGCTAAATCCATTCCAAAGTTCAAATTTTTAATTGCTACTAGTTCGTCTAGTTCAGTTAAAGATTTTTTACCAAAATTACGGAATTTCATTAAGTCGTTTTTATTGAAAGATACTAAATCTCCTAATGTATCGACTTCAGCAGCTTTAAGGCAATTTAATGCTCTAACAGAAAGATCCATATCAACAAGCTTAGTTTTAAGCAATTGTCTCATATGCAATGATTCCTCATCATAAGATTCTGTTTGTGCAATTTCGTCAGCCTCTAATGTTATTCTTTCATCAGAAAACAACATAAAGTGGTGAATTAGTACTTTTGCAGCTTCTGTAAGAGCATCTTTAGGATTAATTGAACCATCAGTTTTGATTTCAAAAACTAATTTTTCATAATCTGTTTTTTGCTCAACACGAAAGTTTTCAATACCATATTTTACATTTTTAACTGGAGTAAAAATAGAGTCAGTAAATATCGTGCCAATTGCAGCATTCTGCTTTTTGTTTTCTTCTGCAGGAACATATCCCCTACCTTTTTCGATAGTTAAATCAAAATGTAATTTGATTTTTGGATCTAAATTACAGATTATAAGTTCTGGGTTCAAAACTTGGAAACCAGAAATAAACTTCTGAAAATCACCAGCTGTTAATTGATTTTTACCTGTTACAGAAATTGTAACTGATTCATTATCTATATCTTCAATCTGACGTTTGAAACGTACTTGTTTAAGATTAAGAATAATTTCGGTAACGTCTTCAACAACTCCTGAGATAGTAGAAAACTCATGATCTACACCTTCGATACGAACCGATGTGATTGCATAACCTTCTAATGCTGAAAGCAAAACTCTTCTAAGTGCGTTACCAACTGTCAATCCGTAACCAGGTTCTAAAGGTCTAAACTCAAATTTACCTTCAAAATCGGTTGAATCGATCATGATAACTTTATCGGGCTTCTGAAAATTAAATATTGCCATAAATTTCGACTAAGTCAATTATTATTTGTTGTACAACTCTACGATTAATTGTTCCTTGATGTTTTCTGGAATTTGAAGTCTAGCAGGTACAGAAACAAAAGTACCTTCTTTCAAATCATTGTTCCATGTAATCCATTCATAAACATGACTAGAATTTGACAAAGAACGCTCGATAGCTTCAATTGATTTAGATTTTTCACGAACAGCCACTTTATCACCAGGTTTAAGGTGGTACGATGGGATATTAACGTTTTCACCATTTACAGTAACGTGACGGTGAGAAACGATTTGACGAGCACCTCTTCTAGTTGGAGCGATACCCATTCTAAAAACTACATTATCTAATCTAGCTTCACATAATTGTAATAAAACTTCACCTGTTACCCCTTTAGTAGCAGATGCTTTTTTAAACAAACCTCTGAATTGTTTTTCTAAAATTCCATAAGAATATTTAGCTTTTTGTTTCTCCATTAATTGGATAGCAAATTCAGATTTTTTTCCTCTTTTTTTAGCCATCCCGTGTTGTCCAGGAGGGTAATTTCTTTTTTCGAAAGCTTTATCGTCTCCGAAAATTGCTTCGCCAAATTTACGAGCGATTCTTGTACTAGGACCAGTATATCTTGCCATTTTAAATTGTTTAAGATTGAGATTATGAATTCAGGTCTTATCCTTCAATAATCGAAATTCAATCTAGTTTATACTATAATTTATTGTTTGAGTATTAAACTCTACGTCTTTTAGGAGGACGACATCCGTTGTGAGGCATAGGAGTTACATCGATAATCTCTGTAACTTCAATTCCACCGTTATGCAAAGAACGAATCGCGGACTCACGTCCGTTTCCTGGTCCTTTTACATACACTTTTACTTTTTTAAGTCCAGCTTCTAACGCTACTTTACTGCAATCTTCTGCTGCCATTTGAGCTGCGTATGGAGTATTCTTTTTAGAACCTCTGAAACCCATTTTACCAGCTGAAGACCAAGAAATAACATCACCTTTCTTATTTGTCAAGGAAATAATGATGTTGTTAAAAGTGGCACTAATATGAGCTTCACCCGTTGATTCAACGATAACTTTACGTTTTTTTGTAGTTGCTTTAGCCATATTACTTATTATTTAGTTGCTTTTTTCTTGTTGGCAACAGTTTTTCTTTTACCTTTTCTAGTTCTAGAGTTGTTCTTTGTTCTTTGTCCTCTTAAAGGAAGACCAGATCTATGACGGATACCTCTATAACATCCAATGTCCATTAAACGTTTAATGTTTAAGGAAACTTCTGAGCGAAGTTCTCCTTCAATTTTGAAAAATGATACTGCATCACGAATTCCTCCGATTTGATCATCATTCCAATCTTGCACTTTTGTATCTTGGCTAACTTGAGCTTTTTCTAAAATCTCAATTGCTCTACTTTTACCTATTCCGAAGATGTAGGTTAAAGCGATAACTCCTCTTTTGTTTTTTGGGATATCTACCCCTGCTATTCTTGCCATAACTATCCTTGTCTTTGTTTAAATCTAGGATTCTTTTTGTTGATTACGTATAATCTGCCTTTTCTTCGTACAATTTTGCACTCGGCACTTCTTTTTTTAACTGATGCTCTTACTTTCATTGTGAATTTGCTTTTGGTTTTTAGCTTTTAGCTTTTAGTTTTGAGCTGTAAGCTTATGCTTAAAGCTTGCCGCTATGTACTAACTGCCAATTGCCTATTTAATATCTATAAGTAATTCTTGCTTTTGACAAATCATAAGGACTCATTTCTAGTTTCACTTTATCACCAGGTAATAATTTGATATAATGCATACGCATTTTTCCAGAAATATGAGCAATTACAATATGTCCATTTTCTAACTCAACACGGAACATTGCATTTGACAATGCTTCAATGATTGATCCGTCTTGTTCTATTGCTGATTGTTTTGCCATAAGTTAAGCTACTGCTTTTCTATTTTTACCACTTTTCATTAAACCATCATAATGTTTGTTTAACAAGTATGAATTGATTTGCTGAATAGTATCAATGGCGACACCAACCATAATGATTAATGAAGTACCCCCAAAAAACATTGCCCAAGATTGTTGAACATCCATAAGACTTACTACAATTGCTGGGAACACAGCTATTAAGGCAAGGAATAAGGATCCTGGAAATGTAATGAGTGACATCACTTTGTCAAGAAAATCTGAAGTTTCAACTCCAGGTCTAATACCAGGAATAAAACCACCGCTTCTCTTTAAATCATCAGACATTTTATTAGTAGGAACGGTAATCGCAGTATAAAAGAAAGTAAATACAACTATAAGTGTTGCAAAAACTAAATTATACCAAAAACCGAATATATTACTAAAAGCACCAACGATTGATTGTGAAGCATCTGATTTAGACAATCCTGCAACTGCAGCAGGTATAAACATAATTGCCTGAGCAAATATGATTGGCATAACACCAGAAGCATTTAATTTTAAAGGAATCCATTGTCTATTACCATCAATCATATCTTTTTCAAAATCACCTGATGTTGTACGACGTGCATATTGAACTGGTATTTTTCTGATTGCCATTACAAGCAATACACAGGATATGATAACCAATAACCAAATAATAATTTCTACAACCAATAACATTGGACCGCCATTATTATTGGTAACTCTAGCTGCAAATTCTTGAATAAAAGCTTGAGGAAATCTGGCTAAAATTCCCACCATAATTAATAGTGATATTCCGTTACCTATTCCTTTATCAGTAATTTTTTCTCCTAACCACATGGCAAAAATTGTACCTGTAACTAAAATAATTACTGATGAAAACAAAAATTCAAATGAATTGAACCCTAACAAAAAAGCATTTGCTGGTAATGTTCTGTAAAGATTGTAGATATAACCCGGACCTTGAACTAAGGTAATTGCAATAGTTAACCAACGCGTAATCTGATTAATTTTCTTTCTTCCACTTTCTCCATCACTTTGTAATTTTTGTAAATAAGGAATCGCAATTCCCATTAACTGAACTACAATTGAAGCAGAAATATAAGGCATAATACCTAAAGCAAATATAGAAGCTTGGGAAAAAGCACCACCTGTAAACATGTCAAGAACAGAACCTATTCCTTGCTTAGTTTGTCCAGCTAAACCTCCTAATTGTGTTGCGTCAATACCCGGTAGAGTAACCTGTGCACCAAAACGATACACTAAAAGAATTCCACAAGTAATTAGAATTCTATTTTTTAGTTCTTCTATTTTCCAAACATTGATTATCGATTCAATAAATTTCTTCATCTTAATCAGGAAATTAAATAGTTACAGCTTCTCCACCAGCAGCTTCAATAGCAGCTTTTGCAGTAGCAGTAAATTTGTGAGCAGTTACTTTTAATTTTGCTTTCAATTCACCTCTACCTAAAATCTTAACGATTTCATTTTTAGTAGCCAAACGATTAGCAACATAAACAGTCATGTCAACTGCATCTTTCACTATACCATTATCAACTAATAATTGAAGTGTATCAAGATTTACACCTTCATAATCTTTACGATTAATGTTTGTAAAACCAAACTTAGGCACACGTCTTTGAAGTGGCATTTGACCTCCTTCAAAACCAATTTTTTTAGAATATCCAGAACGAGATTTTGCTCCTTTGTGTCCACGTGCTGCGGTACCACCTTTTCCTGAACCTTCTCCTCTACCTAATCTTTTATTTTGATTGTGTGTAGACCCTTCAGCAGGTTGTAAGTTACTTAAATTCATAACGTATTTGTTATTTAGTTTCTTCAACAGAAACTAAGTGTTTAACTTTATTTATCATTCCAAGGATAGTTGGATTTGAATCATGTTCTACAACTTGACCCATTTTACGAAGACCTAAAGCTTCTAATCCTCTTTTTTGAGTAAGGGGACAGTTGATTTTACTTCTAACTTGTTTTACTAATAATTTAGCCATAATTTCCTTGAATTAACCTTTAAAAACTTTTTCTAAAGAAACGCCTCTTTGTTTTGCAACAGTGTGCGCACTTCTCATTTGCAATAAAGCATCAAATGTTGCTTTTACTACATTATGAGGATTTGATGATCCTTGAGATTTTGATAATACATCATGTATTCCAACTGATTCAAGAACTGAACGAACAGCTCCGCCAGCAATAACTCCAGTACCATGAGAAGCTGGGATTAAGAATACACGTGCTCCACCAAATTTACCTTTTTGTTCGTGAGGAACAGAAAGACCATTCAAAGGAATTTTTACTAAATTTTTCTTAGCATCTTCTACAGCTTTCGCTATTGCTTCAGAAACATCTTTAGATTTTCCTAATCCATGACCAACTACTCCGTTTTCATCACCTACAACTACAATAGCAGAAAAACCAAATGCTCTACCCCCTTTTGTAACTTTAGTAACACGATTTACACTTACCAAACGATCTTTTAATTCAAGACCACTTGGTTTTACTAGCTCTATATTCTTGTATTTACTATTAGACATAATATTAGAATTTAAGTCCAGCCGCTCTCGCGCCTTCCGCTAATGATTTAATACGACCGTGATATAAATAACCTCCTCTATCGAAAGTTACTGTTTCTATCCCAGCTTTTACCGCTTTTTCTGCAACTAGTTTTCCAACTGCTGTTGCAACTTCAACGTTTGTACCTTTTCCTATTTCTTTTTCTCGTGAAGAAGCAGCTAATAAAGTAACTCCATTTACGTCATCTATAAGTTGAGCATAAATTTCCTTGTTACTTCTAAATACAGATAGTCTTGGATTAGTAGCAGTACCACTAATTGTTTTTCTAATTCTGAATCTAATTCTCTGTCTTCTTTCAGGTTTTGTTAATGACATAATGATATTTTTTACGCTGATTTACCTGCTTTTCTTCTTAATACTTCACCTACAAATTTAACACCTTTTCCTTTGTACGGCTCTGGCTTGCGGAAACCTCTGATTTTCGCTGCAACCTGACCTAAAAGTTGTTTGTCAAATGATGTTAATTTCACAATTGGATTTTTACCTTTTTCAGATATAGTTTCCAATTTTACTTCTGGAGCTACTTCTAAAACAATGTTGTGAGAAAATCCAAGAGCTAAATCTAATTTTTGTCCTTGATTAGAAGCTCTATAACCTACTCCAACTAATTCCAATGATTTTGTAAAACCTTCTGTTACTCCAATAATCATATTATTGATTAAAGATCTGTACAAACCGTGTTTTGCTCTTTGATCTTTGTGATCAGATGACCTGTCCACTTGAACTAAATCTCCTTCAACTGTAACAGTAACATCTGAATATTCCTGTGTAAGTTGACCATTTTTTCCTTTTACTGTAATAATACCATTTGCAACTTCAACAGTTACTCCAGCAGGGATTACAACGGGATTTTTACCTATTCTTGACATCTCTTATAAGTCTTTTAATTAGTATACGTAACAAATTACTTCACCACCAACATTTAATTGCTTCGCTTGTTTCCCAGTCATAAGACCTTTTGAAGTTGAAACAATAGCAATACCTAATCCGTTAAGGATTCTTGGTATGGTAGAAGAACCTGAATACTTACGTAAACCTGGTTTACTAATTCTTTGGATATCTTTGATTACTGGCTCTTTAGTATCTTTATCATACTTTAAAGCGATTTTGATGGAACCCTGAACAGCGTTATCCTCAAATTTGTAACTCAAGATATAACCTTGATCAAATAAGATCTTTGTTATTTCTTTTTTTAGATTAGAAGCAGGAATTTCGACAACTTTGTGGTTTGCAGCCACAGCGTTTCTAACTCTTGTTAAATAATCCGCAATTGGATCTGTATACATGTGTATTGATTTGCGGTAACGGTTTTCAAAAGAACTATTCTATTGAACCTGAAACCAATTTATAAATGTT
>NZ_JBJXDQ010000123.1:0-49831 GCF_046155325.1 Flavobacterium sp. | reverse complement strand
ATTTGATTGGCTATGAATTTTACATTTTGGTTTCCTGGAATTATAGCACTTTGAATGGCAGATTTACTTCTTACAAACATCGGTTTCAATCCCAAAAGAGTCTTTTCTTGATTGAAATGAATGATGTTTTCCCTAAGTTGTTCGATGCTTCTTTTCTCTGTTTGTAAATGTTGGTATGCAATAATAATAGTAGCCACGGAATGCGGAGAAAGTCCCGTAGTATAAATAAAACTTCGTGCAAAATTAACGAGATAATCCTTCAATTCTAGCGAACCTAAAATCGCCGCACCGTGACAACCCAATCCTTTTCCGAAAGTCATTATTCGGGCGAAAACTTGTTCTTGCAAACCCAATAGTTGCACTAAACCTTCGCCTCCCGAGACTTCGGGATGACCGAAAACGCCTAGTGCATGAGCCTCGTCGATTACCAAATGACACTTGTATTTATTAGAAATCTTTGCTAGTTCTTCGAGGTTGGGTGTGTCGCCATCCATAGAAAAAACGGATTCCGTTACAATATAAATTTCTTGATTTGTAATTTGTAATTTGTAATTCGTAATTTTTTTCTCCAAATCCTCAAAATCATTGTGCTGAAATTTATAAGCTTTTGCATTCGAAAGTTGGATTCCGTCTCGAATAGAAGCGTGGCATAATTCATCATACAAAATCAAATTGCCTTTTTGGGGAACAGAACTGAAAAAACCCACATTAGCATCGTAACCCGAATTGAAAATCAAGGCGCTTTCCGTTTGATGGAATTTTGCGATATAAGTTTCAGCTTCTTGATAGATTTTGTGATTTCCTGTTAGTAGCCGGGAACCTGTCGCACCGTTTTGGGTGATTTTATTATCAATTAAATACTGGTGTGTTGCATCAAAAATGGCTTTGTTTTTAGAGAACCCAATGTAATCATTAGAAGCAAAGTCAATTAAATCGTTAGGTAGAGATAATTTGCGCAAAGCGTTGTTTTGCTTGCGAGTTTCGAGTTTTGCGGAGAGATTTTTTGGAAACATCATAAACGCAAAGTTAGAAAAAAAATTGAACTAAAAATCTAAAGCTTCCAGTCTTTAGAAGGCTGGAGACTTTAAAAAAAAAGTCACACATTGCTGTATGACTCTTTGGTTTATATAGTGAATCGCTTTAGTCGGCTAAAACAATTACTTTATTGTCTTTCATTTCGATAGTTCCAGATTGAATCGCAATAGTAACATTTTGATCATTTATTTTTGTAAATAACCCTTCTGATTCTTTACTAAACTTGAAACTTGGAGCTGTAATTTTTACAATTCCTTTTTGGAGGATGGAAACAATTGGTGCGTGATTATTCAGCATTTGGAAGTGTCCATCTACTCCCGGAAGAGAAACCGAAGTTACTTCTCCTGAAAATAATTTTGCTTCTGGGGATACTATTTCTAAAATCATTTTTTATGCTTTATGCTTTAAGCTTTAAGCCTAAAGCCATTGAATATTAGGCTTCCGCCAACATTTTTTCTCCTGCTTCGATAGCGTCTTCAATAGTTCCTTTAAGGTTGAAGGCTGCTTCTGGCAAGTGGTCTAATTCTCCATCAATGATCATGTTAAATCCTTTGATGGTGTCTTTAATGTCAACCAAAACTCCTTTTAATCCTGTAAATTGCTCAGCAACGTGGAAAGGTTGTGATAAGAAACGTTGCACACGTCTTGCTCTTGAAACTGATAATTTATCTTCTTCAGAAAGTTCTTCCATACCAAGAATCGCGATAATATCTTGCAATTGTTTGTATTTTTGAAGAATTTCTTTTACTCTTTGTGCACAGTTATAATGCTCTTCACCAATAATTTGTGGAGTCAAAATTCTAGAAGTTGAATCCAATGGATCTACCGCTGGATAAATACCTAGCTCAGCAATTTTACGAGACAATACTGTTGTAGCATCAAGGTGAGCAAATGTAGTTGCTGGAGCTGGATCGGTTAAATCATCTGCAGGAACGTAAACCGCTTGTACAGATGTGATAGAACCTTTGTTTGTAGAGGTGATACGTTCTTGCATCGCTCCCATTTCGGTAGCCAATGTTGGTTGGTAACCCACCGCAGAAGGCATACGACCTAAAAGTGCCGAAACCTCAGAACCTGCTTGTGTAAAACGGAAGATGTTATCAACGAAGAAAAGAACGTCTTTTCCTTGATCTGTTCCTGCACCATCACGGAAATATTCTGCAATAGACAATCCAGACAAGGCCACACGAGCACGAGCTCCAGGAGGTTCATTCATTTGTCCGAAAACGAAAGTAGCTTTTGACTCTCTCATTCCCATCATATCCACTTTAGATAAATCCCATCCTCCATTTTCCATAGAGTGCATAAATTCCTCTCCGTATTTTATAATTCCTGACTCTAACATCTCACGAAGCAAGTCATTTCCTTCACGTGTTCTTTCTCCTACTCCTGCGAATACAGAAAGTCCACCGTGACCTTTTGCTATATTGTTAATCAACTCTTGAATCAATACTGTTTTACCAACACCAGCACCACCAAACAATCCAATTTTACCCCCTTTTGAGTAAGGCTCAATTAAATCGATTACTTTAATCCCTGTGAATAAAACTTCTGATGAAGTTGACAAATCTTCAAATCTTGGTGCTTGACGGTGAATAGACATTCCGTTTTCGCCATCTTTTGGTAAGTTTCCAAGACCATCAATTGCATCACCAATTACGTTGAACAAACGTCCGTAAACATCCGCTCCAATTGGCATTTTGATTGGGTTCCCTGTTCCAACTACTTCATATCCTCTGCTCAAACCGTCTGTTGAATCCATTGAGATGGTACGAACGGTATTTTCACCGATGTGAGATTGTACTTCAAGAACTAATAATGTTCCGTCTTTTTTTGTGATTTCTAATGAATCATAAATTTTTGGAAGTTCAACATCTTTTCCGTTGAAAACTACATCGACAACTGGTCCGATGATTTGGGCAACTTTTCCTATTACTTTTGACATTACTTATGTGTGTATTAAATAGCTATTCAGGTTTGTGAATTACATCAAATCGAAAGAAATCAACTTGATGCTTTTTCAGTGCGCAAAGGTAATTTTTTAAAATATAAAAATCAATACTTTTTTGTAAAAAAATAAACTTGATTTTGCAGGATTGTTTGTAAAACGATAATTAATCAAGAGAAATACTCATAAAACAAAAAACCAACTCCATTTAAGGAATTGGTTTTTTGTTTTTAAGCGAACTACTTTTTAAAAATTGGCTGCGTCTCTAGGGAATAATATTCTATAATCGCCCAAATTAACACCGTTCAAATTAGAACCATATTTGGCATTAATCGCTTTAATAAATTCATTTGAAATCAATGCGTATCCTCTTGGTGTTGGATGAAATCCATCAAGCGAAAAAGCACCGCCAGTTGCAAATGCTGTATTCAAAGTGTAATTATTTGCTGTAATTCCTGTTGTTGATAATTGAATCATTAATGATTTAGCATCAACAAATGCTAGATTATTTGAAGTTGCTGCTGCTTGAATAATTGCATTATAGGCGTCCGATGCCACTTTAGTTTCTAATATTTCATTTTTAGAAAGCACCCATTTATCTGCTAACGGAACTGAAACCCCATTCACTTTTGTAGGATCACCTCCAACAGTAGTTCCTATGAATGAACTTGCTGGCAAAACAATTAAATCTTCCGCAGTTGCCTGTCTCATACTTACCAATGCTGGATTAATACCTGTTAAATTTGTAAGGTATTCATCCATAATTACAACAGCATTACCAGCACCTGCACGAAAAGTAATAGTTCTTTTTGCTATTTCTGCATCAGCATTAGCTCTACTAATTAAGTTATTAGCTACTAAATAGGCAAAAGCTTGAGTTATACCAGCGTTGTAAGCACCATAAGCTGCCAGACTATTAAGTTGAGTAACAGTTGTAGCATCAAGCGGAACTGGATTGTGAGGAACCGTTGTAAAATGAGGTAAAGAACCAACATAGGGGATATTCGCTACAACTCCTTCGCGACCTCCTGCCGTCATTTTTGAAATTATCGAATTATATACGCCATTAAATGTAGCTGTTGGAGTTATAGGGTTTGTACCATCGCCACCAGACAAAGCATAGCCAAGTACATCATTACCCCCAATCCATAACGAAAAGAAAGTAGGGTTTTGCGCTAAGGCATCTGTAACAACCGTTGCGCCTGGGGTAGAAGCAAATCGAGCAAAATAGGGGTTTCCTGCACTGCTACCATAACCAACAAAGTCTAAATGAAAGCTTTTTGCCCCAGGAATACCCATGTTGTTAAAACTTCCTGTCAATTTATCTGAAATTGAAGTTCCTGAAATTCCAGAAACTGTAACTGGTGATGCACCATTAAAATATAATCTTGGTCCAAATGACGGGATTTGTACACCACCTAAAGAAAAGCCACCTATGTTATCCGCCATTAGAGGCGTAGTAAATGTCCCTCCGCCTACAAGAGCAAACTGTTGTGCTAAAATGTTAGGATAAGCTCCATTTTGCCCCTCAATAAATAAGGCTCCGTCTGAATACCCCGCTGCAAAAGAATCGCCTAAGGCTACGTATTTTGTAAAATCGGCTGTTCCTGCCGTAAGTGGTAATCCGTCTGTTGAATCATAAGTAACAGTCGCTTCATCATCATTACAAGCTATAAAGGTTAACGAAACCAATAATAGCCATTTTATATTTTTTATCATGATATTTTAAATTTAAATTATTATTGGTTTACTTAAGGGGTGATAGTCCAAGAAACAAAATATTGCTGTCCGATAAGTCCTGCTCCTAATACTTGTCCGTATTCTTTTCCGCCTATGTTTGTAGCTCCTATTTTGAAAATAGATTTCATAGCAGCAATGCTATAATTGGCTTGAACGTCAATTACAGTGGCTGATTCAATAGTACCATCGGCAAAGGTAGATTCCCATCTGTATTCTGTGTTCCATCTTCCGCTTACAGAAGCACCAAAGTTTTTGAATAATTTATCATTCCCTAAAGATGCTTTTACTCTGTGTTTTGGGGTATTAAAACTAGCTTCGAAGTCTGGGTCTTTTGCTTTATCAAAATCAAACTGCGCATAGTTGTAATTGGCACTTAGTTCAAAGTTTTTATACACTTTTTTAGATAATCCTAAACCAAATCCTAGTGAAGTTACCTTTAGACTTGTATTGGTATATACTTGAAAAGTTCTAATATCTCTATTAACAAGAGCTGCGGCAGCCGAATTATTTGCAACATTTGTAGGAGCCGTTTCAGCTGTTCCATAAAGAGGATTAATAACATTAAACCCACCTATAAAATCATTATAAATGTTATAATATCCATTGATGTCTAATACAAATCCTTTGATGCTTCCTCTGTATCCTAAATCAAACGCTTTAACTTGTTCTGGTTTTACTAATGGAGCATTTGTTTTTACTAATAATCCAGCAGCAGCAGCTAAACCCGCTGGTGGTCCTGATCTATAAGCTGCATCAAAAGCTTTATATGATGTTTCGGTGAAAGAATTAAAATAAGCTCCTTCTCCATTAATTGTTTTAGTAGCTGCATTTCCAGCAGCAACTCCAGCAGCAGAAATAGGTAAAGTTTCGGTAAATCGAGTTAAATTATCAGGAGCTGATCCTAATAATACTCTACTTCCAACATCAAAGCCTATATATTGGTCTTGAGTAGTTGGATTACGGAAACCGGTTTGAAATGACCCTCTTAAATTGTGGTTTTTTTGTTCGTCTAATGCATAAACAAAAGATACTCTAGGCGAATAACTGCCGGCGAAGTTTTGAGCTTTATCATATCGAATAGAAGCCGTTAATTTTAGTTTATCATCCATTAACTTTTTCTGAGCTTGGGTATAAATACCATATTCATTATATTGAATACTGCCTATATCATCGGTGTAAATTCGACCAAATGAGTTTAAATCATAGAGTCTGTAAGAACCCCCCACTTGAATTTCAACGGGTTTAATAATGTCTCTAAAATTATAATTCGCATCTGAATGATAGATATGTGAGTTATCCACTAATTTAGATCCGGTAAGCACATTGGGGTCAGCAATTACTCTGTTAAATGCCGCTTTGAATTCTGGTGTTCCTGGAATTAATCTTCCCGTATCAGCAACGCTTCTTGCATAGGCATGGGCTTGAGATGGAAGTGTTCCAATGCCTGGAACAGCTCCAACACTAGCAGCACCATAAGCAGCACCATATTGTCCAAACCAAGCAGCATCTGATTTCCAAGCTCTGTTAATGTTTAATGCGGTAAAAGTCATATCGTATGATTCTCCACCATCTTCAGTTGTTGTATACCCTCTAACAAAGAAGTTTTTTCCTTTGAACTCAATTTTATGCTGTTGCATAAAAAACCCATTTAGGTTGTATCGACTAGCTCCTTGATAGACTGAATTTCCAAAACCAAATTTAGATTGCCAAATAAATTCAACATCCTTCAAGCTTTCAGTATTTGCCCATGGTTTGAAATGCAATGAGAAATCAATTTTAGCATTTTTTACTAAGCTTTCGGTAAGATCAGTTTCGTTGTATCCTGTTCGAGTGATATCAACATTTGGCAATAAGTTGTATCCAGATGATCCAAAAGCATTTCTGTTTTTTAAGTTTAAAAAAGCTTCGTCTCCATATACATTTATACCATTATAACTAGGATTACTTCTATCTATACCTGAAACATATAAATCATTATAGTTAGTAGCATACCAATCGGTGCCTTTCATGAAAGTAAAATTGGCTTTGGCAGCAAAATGAGGAGAAAAAGCTTTGGCTACTCTTACTCCATAATCATAAAAATCATTCGTTCCTGCTGCTTTTTGACTTGTATTACCATATTTTGCATAGGCAGTAATTCCTTGACTCGTAAAGGGACTTTGACTCGTCATGAATAAGATTCCATTAAAAGCATTGGCGCCATAAAGTGCGGAAGAAGCTCCAGGCAATAATTCTACACTTTGCACATCGATTTCAGAAACTCCAATTAAGTTTCCTAATACAAAGTTTAATAATGGAGAGGAATTATCCATTCCGTCTACTAATTGCAAAAATCTAGTGTTGGCAACTGTAGCAAAACCACGGGTATTAATCGATTTGAACGACAAACTACTGGTGTTCATTTGCACTTCCTTTAGATTTTCTAATCCGTCATAAAAAGAAGGAGCCGCTGCTTTTTTGACATCCTTGATTGTAAATCTTTCGATAGTTACAGGGGATTCTCTAATTCTTTCGGGTGTTCTTGAAGCAGAAATTACAACTTCATTAAGTTTCGTTTCCTCTTCTGAAAGACTTACGTTAACTTTTTGATTGTTTGATGTAATGCTTACTTTTTTGGATTCATTTCCAACGGCAGTAATTTCAATTACAAAGGGGAGTGTTTTTGATGTTTTTAAAATAAATTTTCCATCATTGTCTGACACTGTGCTTACAGCATCGCCAAGCACTTTAATGTTGGCTCCAGAAATAGGTTGGTTGTTACTGTTTGTAACTGACCCTGAAATTGAATTTTGTGCAAAAGTAAGGCTACAAAATAACAATGACATAATTAAATAATACATCTTCATTTGGTTATGTTTTGTTGGTTAATTGATACTAAAGTACAATTATTATTTTAAATCCGAAAAATATTAACTGCTAATTTTAGATATAAACAATTAATTTAAAATATGTTGGCAATAATGAAATATAAAAATTTTGTAGATTTCTTATTATTTTAATGCAAAGTTTAAAAATACTATGCGTACATAGTAAAATCTTCTTAAATTATTGTAAAAAGCTTAAAAAAGTAACATAAAAAAAGCGAGAATAAATCTCGCCTTTTTGTTAATAAACTTTTATACTAATTATTCTACAGTAACCGATTTTGCCAAATTTCTAGGTTGATCTACATTACATTTTCTCATTACAGCAATGTGATAGGATAATAATTGCAATGGAATTGTAGTGATTAATGGGGATAAAGCATCCGAAGTTTCTGGTATTTCAATAATGTAATCTGCCAATTCACGAACTTGTATATCCCCTTTGGTTACAATGGCAACAATTATCCCACTTCGAGATTTAATTTCTTGAATATTACTTACTATTTTATCATAATGCCCTTGCTTTGGCGCAATAATAACTACTGGCATATGCTCGTCAATTAAAGCAATAGGGCCATGTTTCATTTCTGCAGCTGGATATCCTTCAGCATGAATATAAGAGATTTCTTTTAGTTTTAATGCCCCTTCTAAAGCTACTGGAAAGTTATACCCTCTCCCTAAATACAAACAGTTATGTGAGTCTTTGAAAACCGAAGCAATTTCTTTTGCTTTATCGTTGGTTTCTAAAGCTTCTTTTACTTTTTCTGGTATGATTTCGAGTTCTAATAAATACTTATGAAATTGAGTATGTGATAAGGTACCTTTAGCTTTTGCCAAGCGCAAGGCTATCATCGTTAAAACCGTAATTTGGGTCGTAAATGCTTTGGTCGATGCAACTCCTATTTCAGGACCAGCATGGGTGTAGGCACCAGCGTGACTTTCTCTAGAAATAGACGAACCCACCACATTACAAACTCCAAAAACAAAGGCTCCTTTTTCTTTAGCTAATTTTATAGCCGCCATTGTATCGGCAGTTTCTCCCGATTGAGATATGGCTATAACAACATCCTTGCTATTTATTATAGGGTTTCTGTATCTAAATTCCGAAGCATATTCTACCTCAACTGGAATTCGAGTGAACTCTTCAAAAACATATTCCGCTACCAAGCCTGCATGCCATGAAGTACCGCAAGCAATAATAATAATTCTATCGGCATTGAGAAATTTCTCCAAGTTATCCTCAACCCCCGACATTTTAATTATTCCTTGGTTGGCATTCAGTCTTCCTCGATACGTGTCTTTAATTACACTTGGCTGTTCGAAAATTTCTTTCAGCATAAAGTGATCGTATCCTCCTTTTTCAATTTGCTCCAAATTCATTTGGAGTTCTTGAATATAGGGATCAACTAAGGTGTCATCTTTAATTTTTCTAACTTTCATAGGTTTATGCAACCTTATAATAGCTATTTCTCCATCTTCTAAATACACTGCATTCGATGTATATTCTATAAAAGGAGAGGCATCAGAGGCTATAAAATATTCCCCCTCACCTATTCCTATGGCTAATGGACTCCCTAATCGGGCTACAACAATTTCGTCAGGGTTTTTTTTATCAAAAACAGCAATAGCATACGCTCCTACAACTTGGTTTAAGGCAACTTGAACAGCCTTGCCTAATTTCAAGTTTTCTTTTATCTGAATTTCTTCAATTAGATTTACTAAAACTTCGGTATCTGTATCGGAATGAAAAACGTAGCCTCTTTTTACTAATTCCATTTTCAATGGCGCATAGTTTTCTATGATTCCGTTATGAATTATCGACAAATCACCAGAGTTAGAAATGTGTGGATGAGAGTTTACATCATTAGGAACCCCATGGGTTGCCCAACGCGTGTGTCCAATTCCGATTGTTCCGCTTGTATCAATACTTTTAGACTTTTCTTCAAGATCTGAGACTTTCCCTTTTGTTTTGGCAAGTTTCATTTTACTTCCGCCATACAACATAACACCTGCACTATCATACCCTCGATATTCAAGTCTTTTCAGGCCTTTTATAACAATAGGGTATGCTTCTCTGTAACCAATATATCCAACAATTCCACACATAATTTTGAGTTAATTAGGTTTTGTAAATCGTATTTTGAGTTTCAATCTTTTACCCTCAGGAACGGTTTGATTACTCCCATAAAGAATGGTTCCCAAAGGATTCATAACAGAGGACTCAGGAAAGAAAAAAGAGTTTTTATAGATTGTTGTTGTAGAAGAATTACTCCATACACTATAGTTAGGAGCAGCTTTAACTTTTTTGAAGTTGGCATTAGATAATGATTGCGCAACCGAAACCCCTAATTTTACGTATACATTATCATTCAAAACAAGACCTCTAATATAATCCGTAATATTAACTTTGTATTTAATACCCTTTTTAGAAGCATCCGTCTCGATAACACCAGCGGAAATAATTCGTTGATTATTTATATCATACAAAAATATATTCGTTGGTTCAGCCGTTGCGTTAGCCATTAAAGTTTGATCTACATAAAAAGTCAAACTAGCTTCGTTTATTAACCATCCTTGTTCTTTGATATAGTCTAATTCATCCGGAATTGCATTACCTTTTGTTAGGTCAATTGTTTTAGTAGATCTGTTATAAGATACATCATCAACCCCAGGATTAAAAAAATCGATTGTGGCTACACTACCTTCTCCTCCTCTTAAATAAAGTCTATCTGCTTGCGGACTGGAATAAGAATTTGGTGCAATGCTAGGCTCATTATTTAATAGATTTACAGAGTTTCCTGTAAGATTTAAAGTGATGGATTTATCGACCAATGTTTCAACAGTTGAAGACGTTTTTTCTTTATATTTTACAACTATTGTTCCTTTTTTAAAATTCATCATGGCCAATACTCCTGTAGCTTCTGTTTTTTCTACATTGAAATATAAGCCTTTGAAATAATTTTCAAAAACACTGCTTGATAAATTATAACTAGAATTTGCATTAAATAGCAAATCCTGGAAAAAAGTTTTATCTAAATTCAACAGCATACCAGGAGCCTTATAGGCAGCAGGAGTAGTTCCAACTGCTGGCGTATCTACTAATTCAATTGGGCTGAAAATAAAATCATTACTTTCATACAAAAGTTTTCCTTTATTATCATTAAAAACATTATTTTGACTTGTGTAATAAAATTGGAGGTAGCTTGGATCCGCAAGAGGTGCAGGATACCCTTCTGTATTTAAATTTCCTAATAAAAATTTATTTTCGTAAATACTTAATTTGATTTTGGATGTTTTATTCCCATATATAGAATCTAATGTATAGGTAGATATTCCATTAGAGTCAGTAGCTGTTTTTGTGGAAAAATAAGGGATATAAAGTGTAACACTTTCTACATTCTGACCTAAATTAACATCTATTGATGGATTTATACTTGCAAGTTGAACTTGCGTGGCATAATTTGCCGTTGTTTGACCAAATACACTATTATCTAAAACTCCCAAAGAATTAATATCTAAATTATTAGAAGCAATAGCGCCTATCTTTTTCCAAGTTGCCTCTACGGTACTTAAGCTGTCAATAGTAAACTCAAAATTATTTTGATTTATTATATCAGCTCCTATTTCATTATAATCTTTATCGCATGAAGCGAAAAAAATGATGCTAATAAGAAATAAAATTTGCTTAAAATATGAATTAGTATGCATGTAAGATATAAAAGTTTAATTTTAAAGAACCGTGTTTTTATAGAAATTAGTATACGCCTCAGCGAATTTTTCTTTCGGGACGAAAGGTAAAAAAGGTTTGCCCGAAGATTCTATAAATTTTGTTAAACTTGAAGATACATTTTCCGATGCAATGATTACAGCATCTGAATGAAGAATAGTTGCTTTTATGATACTCTCATAATCAGGAGTTTTAAGGTCTAAAACCGCATCATTCGGGATACCATCAAACAACACCTTATTCATCATCTCTATATCTAAATTTCCATCGAAAGATTGACTATAAACTGAGGTGACAATTTTTGTCTCAGAAAACAAGGCTTCATTTTTATAATAATGTTTCATGTAAATAGGCAACATTGCTGCCATCCATCCATGTACATGAATAATATCGGGAACCCAGTTTAGTTTTTTTACAGTTTCAACCACCCCTTTTGCAAAGAAAATAGCTCTCTCATCATTATCAGCAAACATAACTCCATCTTCATCGGTAAATGTTGCTTTGCGTTTAAAATATTCGTCATTATCAATAAAATATACTTGTATTCTTTCTTTTGGTATAGAAGCTACTTTGATGATTAGCGGCATATCTAAATCATTGACAACCAAATTCATTCCAGAAAGTCGAATTACTTCATGCAATTGATGTCTTCTTTCGTTAATATTACCATACCTTGGCATGAAAATTCTTATTTGTCCACCTTGATTATTAATCATTTTTGGCACTTCATAAGACATCGAAGACACCTCATTTTCAGCTAGATAAGGCACCACCTCAGATGATACATACAATATTTTCTTATCTTCCATATATAGAATTACTTTGATTATTGGTAATAAAAACCACGCAAAATTACAAAAATTTATGCAGTTATAGACTAAAATATTAAGTTTGCAGTCAATTTCAACAAATCTGTCATGCTAGTTTTCAATACAAATACCGATTTAATAGGGTATTTAAAATCTAATTCAACTACGCTTACCTCAATCGGGTTTGTCCCAACTATGGGCGCATTACATCAAGGACATTTGTCATTAATGCAAAAATCTTTGTCTGAAAATGAGATTACAGTGGTGAGTATTTTTGTAAATCCTACACAATTTAACAATCCTGAAGATTTAGCAAAATATCCAAGAACCCTTGAAGATGACATTCATAAGATAACGATTTTAGATCCAAACATTATAGTATTTGCACCCACTATAGACAATATTTACAATGGGAATACAAAATCTGATTTGTTTGATTTTGATGATTTAGAGAATCAGATGGAAGGTAAATTTAGACCCGGACATTTTAATGGTGTAGGTACAATAGTGAAAAGATTATTCGAAATTGTAAATCCTACAGTTGCTTACTTTGGGGAGAAAGATTTTCAGCAATTGCAAATTATAAAAAAATTGGTAGCTAAATATAATCTAAAAGTTACCATTAAAGGCTGTCCCATTCTTAGAGAGCCTAATAATTTAGCAATGAGTTCTAGAAACGCACTTTTATCATTTCAAGAAAAACAAGAAGCTGCAATACTATATAAAACATTGATTACTACTAAGGTTAAATTCGAAAAAGAGAGCGCCTTAGAAATCACAAAATGGGTTCAAAAATCATTTGAAAAAAATCCAAATTTTAAGCTAGATTATTTTCAAATAGCAGACGAAAAAACACTAGTGCCCTGCACACGAAAAAGTAAAGCTAAAAAATACCGCGCTTTTATAGCTGTTTATGTAAACAACATTCGATTAATAGATACTATTCCATTAAATTAATTAATTTTGCATCATGCAAATTCAAGTTTTAAAATCAAAAATTCACCGCGTTAAAGTAACGGGAGCCGATTTAAATTATATTGGCAGTATAACTATTGACGAAGCGTTAATGGAAGCATCTAATATCATTGAAGGCGAAAAAGTATCGATAGTAAACATCAATAACGGGGAACGTTTTGAAACTTATGCTATTAAAGGATTGCCAAATTCTGGCGAAATAAACCTTAACGGTCCCGCTGCCCGAAAAGTGCAAAAAGACGATATTATCATTATTATGTCTTATGGAACCCTTGATTTTGAAGAAGCTAAAACTTTCAAACCCTGGATTATTTTCCCCAACGATAAAGACAATTCTTTGACCTAAATAAAGTTGTTCTTTTTTAAAAACGGAACGCTTTTTAAATTCTTTTACAAAAAATATTGCCACAAAGTCGCAAAGCCACAAAGGGAAATAAGTTTATAAACTGTTCCTTTAATTTGAAATTTGTGCCTTCGTGCCTTTGCGGCAGAAAATTGACTACTTAAACTCCTGGCATTTTATAATAAAATTAATTTCTTTTTTTTGAATATTCTTTAGCTTAAATTTGGATTTAATTTAGTTGAAAAATAATGTCAAAAGTTAAAACCTCTTTTTTTTGCCAAAACTGTGGCGCCCAATATTCTAAATGGCAAGGCCAATGCAATTCTTGCAAAGAATGGAATACCATTGTGGAGGAAATTATTCAAAAAGAAGAAAAATCTAGTTGGAAACCGACGACTTCTGATTCTAAAAGAGTAGCCAAACCATTGCTTATTAATGAGATTGACTCTTCTCAAGAAATCCGAATGGACACTACTGATGGCGAACTCAACCGAGTGCTTGGCGGCGGGATTGTTCCAGGTTCTTTAATCCTTTTGGGCGGCGAACCCGGCATTGGAAAAAGCACCTTGCTGTTGCAAATTTCTTTAAAATTACCTTATAAAACTTTATATGTTTCGGGCGAAGAAAGCCAAAAACAAATAAAAATGCGTGCCGAAAGAATTACTCCAAACGGCGATAATTGCTATATTCTTACCGAAACAAAAACTCAAAATATATTCAAACAAATTGAAGCTATCGAACCCGAAATCGTCATTATCGATTCCATTCAAACGCTACATACCGATTATATCGAATCAACGCCGGGAAGCATTTCTCAAATTCGAGAAACCACTGCCGAACTGATAAAATTTGCCAAAGAAACCAATATTCCTGTAATTCTTATTGGTCACATTACCAAAGACGGAAACATTGCTGGTCCTAAAATTCTGGAGCACATGGTCGACACCGTTTTGCAATTCGAAGGCGATCGAAATCACGTATATCGTATTTTGCGTTCGCTAAAAAACCGTTTTGGTTCCACTGCCGAAATCGGAATTTATGAAATGCTTGGCAACGGTTTGCGCGAAGTTTCAAATCCTTCCGAAATATTGATTTCGCACAAGGACGAGGAATTATCAGGAACTGCCATTGCCTCCACACTTGAAGGAATGCGTCCGTTGATGATCGAAATACAATCTTTAGTTAGTACCGCCGTTTATGGAACTCCTCAACGCAGCACAACAGGTTATAATGCGAAAAGATTAAATATGATTTTGGCAGTTTTAGAAAAAAGAGCTGGTTTCAGGCTTGGCGCCAAAGATGTTTTCCTGAACGTAACAGGCGGAATTTCTGTTGATGATCCTGCCATTGATTTGGCTGTCGTGGCTGCTATTTTATCCTCAAATGAAGATATACCGGTGAACAAAGATTTTTGTTTTGCTGGCGAAGTCGGGCTTTCAGGCGAAATTAGACCGGTAAACCGTGTAGACCAACGCATTCAAGAAGCCGAAAAATTAGGATTCTCGACCATTTTTGTGTCTAAATACAATAAAATTGCTTTGAAAAACACTGTAATAAAAATCAGGTTAGTGGCGAAAATTGAGGATGTGGCGAGTGAGTTGTTTGGTTGATTTTTTACAAGTAAACCAAGTCGGATTAAAGCCCAAACTTCATTAAATAAATAATTGCCAAAGATCCACCATTTGTTTTCATAAATAGGCACGGCAAATGTTACATAGGTTTCTTTTGAATTTTTGTCTTTTTTAATTTTTACTGCTTTTTTAGTTCGACTAAATTCTCCCTTATAAACCGTCACTTGTTCCGGTTTTACACGATAGGCTTCTCGCCATAATTTACTATTCAAGTGTTGTAATTTTTTTTTAATTTTTTGTTGAAAATCAGGCATATGCACTTCGTATAATGCTGTCATCAACTCTTTTGTTATTTGATGCGTTTAGAGTAGTGTTTTCTTTCCAGTGAGGGTTTCATAAAACACAATGAGGTCTTTTATTTCATCTGTGTGAAATGATTACTATAGATTTAAGGTGTTTCTATATTTACAATCGATTTAGAAATTTCAGCTGATGTAGTCTTTATAAATTTAGTATAAGCCTCCAATTTTTCTTTTGTACCAGTACCTTGAATTTGTTTTTCAGCACTCCTTATTGTTTGCGCTGCAAAGTTATCCATTATACGACTGCGCTCGATGTGACAAAAATTAATTAGACTAATTTATATGTCTAATTGGTATTATATGTTTTTGTCTAAAAAGCGGTATCTATTATTGAGGACTTGTTATTTTACACCAATGGTCTGATTTTATAGCTATTCTAAAATCCGCCCTGATTTTTTAGAATAATGTATATTTGTTGTTTTTTTTCTAAAGTTTAATCACTTACTTTATCATATGGCTATTAGTTCCTTAACACAAAACTCAAAACCAACATCAGTTCTAAATGCGGCAGTTATTGTAGCTGCCCTTGGCTATTTCGTTGATATATACGATTTATTACTTTTTGGTATTGTACGAACAGATAGTTTAAAAGACTTAGGTATAACTGGAGATGCCATACGTAATCAGGGGGAATACCTCATCAGTATGCAAATGTTTGGGATGTTATTTGGAGGGATTTTATGGGGAGTTTTAGGAGATAAAAAAGGAAGAATATCAGTATTATTTGGCTCTATCTTGATTTACTCGATTGCCAATATAGCCAATGGAATGGTGACTACGGTCGATGGTTATGCCTTTTGGAGATTAATTGCAGGAATAGGTCTTGCTGGAGAATTAGGAGCGGGAATAACCTTAGTAGCAGAATCTTTGCCAAAAGAAAAAAGAGGTTACGGCACTATGATTGTTGCCTCAGTAGGCGTTTCAGGAGCTGTTGCCGCTTATTTAGTATATCAAATCTTTCAAGACTGGCGTTTGTGTTATTATGCTGGCGGAGTATTAGGTATTTTATTGTTATTTCTACGAATAAGTATTACGGAATCAGGAATGTTTAAAAAATCACAAGAAACCTATGAAAAGAAAGGAGATTTCTTGTCTTTATTTACTAGTAAAAAACGATTTTTTAAGTTCCTAAATTGTATTCTTATTGGTATGCCACTTTGGTTCTTGGTAGGAATATTAATCACTTTCTCTCCTGAATTTGCGAAAGCCTTAGGGATTCAAGAGGCTGATACAATCGAGGCTGGTAAAGCAATAGCTTTTTGCTATTCTGGATTGGTTTTTGGTGATATTGCAAGTGGTTTATTAAGTCAATGGGTGAAAAGTCGTAAAAAAATAATGTGTTACTTTTTGGTTTTTAATTTAATAATGGTTTTTGTTTATTTAAATAGTTTTGGTATCTCTTCTTACTCCTTCTACCTTTTATGCTTTTTAATGGGTGTTTCTGTAGGATATTGGGTTTTATTTGTAACTATTGCAGCGGAGCAATTTGGAACGAATATTAGAGCAACAGTTACTACAACGGCTCCCAATTTTGTCCGGGGATCACTTCCATTAATTATTTTTATCTATTCGTATTTTAGAGATACAATTTTTGAGGGAAACATTCTTTTTTCAGGGATGGTAGTAGGTACTATGTTATCAATAATTTCTTTGTTTTCATTATCTAAATTAAAAGAAACTTTTTCTGTTGATTTAGATTATTCTGAAACAATTTAACATGGAATAGTCAACAATTATTCAACTAACTATTGACACTAGAACTCCATTAGTTGTATCAATATTGGAGTGCTAGTTGTCAATATTTTCTTAAAGGTACTATCTAAATCTTTAATTTATATCCTTCAACATATCCGCAATTGCATCCAATCTTGGAGTCAAAATAATTTCGATTCTACGGTTTTTAGCTTTTCCTTCTGCACTGGAATTACTCGCCAAAGGTGAAAATTCGCCTCTACCGGCCGCGGTAAGATTTTCTTTATTCACTTTTTTGTTTTCGCTCAAAATTGCAACAATTGCAGTGGCTCTTTTAGTTGACAAATCCCAGTTGTCCTCGATAGCACCTGATCCTCCAAAAGGATCGTCATCGGTATGTCCTTCAATAAGTACAGAAATGTCGGGGTTATCGCCCAATACTTTACCTACTTCTACAACGGCATTTTTTCCTTCGGAACTTACCGCCCAACTACCTGATTTGAAAAGCAATTTGTTTTCCATAGACACGTATACTTTTCCGTTTTTTTGTTCCACTGTCAAGCCTTTTCCTTCAAAACCATTCAAAGCGTTCGAAAGTGTTTCTTTTAGTTTTCGCATGCTAGTTTCCTTAGCAGCAATCAAATCTTCTAATTCGTTTAGTCTTTTGCTACTTGCGTTTAATCGCTCTTGTTCTATAGCTAATGATTTTTCTTTGGCTTCTAATTGTTCTAACAACTCTCTATTTTTAGCCAAATTAGCTTTCAAAGCCTCATTACTGTTTTTTTCTAACGCAGCATAAGCATCTTGTAAAGCATCCTGTTTTTTGGTGGCGGCATCAAAATCCGATTGCCATTTGTTGATTTCAGATTTTAATTTTTCTAAATCTAAATTTAAAGCTGTTTTATCCAATTCTAAAGCTGTTTTAGCTTTAAGTAAATCGGCATTTTCATCTTCGATGCTTCTGTAATCTTTTTTTAATTCGGCATATTTTTTCTCTAAATCATTGTATATTTTTTTAGAAACACAAGACGTCGAAAGTGCTAGAATTAGTAGTGCAAGGGAAATTTTTTTTATCATTTTTAATTTTTTTTGTTATTAATTTTCAAACCATTCTGGGTTTTAAAATCAAAGATGGATTAGTTTTAATCTCTTTAGGGTTAATTCCTCGAGGCTTTGCATCCGCTTTTTTTGCCACATATTCACAGATTAAAAAAAAATTAAAAATCTGTGAATATGTGGCTGTTATTTTGCTAATACCTATGGGTCTCTGCCCGGACATAGTTTATTTATTCAATTTCTACCAAAATCGGACAATGGTCAGAGTGTTTGGCTTCTGGCAATATAACGGCTCTTTTTATTTTTTGTTTTAAAGGTTCACTAACTAAACAATAATCGATACGCCAGCCTTTGTTTTCTAGTCGTGCCGAAGGGAATCGCATTGTCCACCAAGTATAATTATTAGGTTCCTTATTCAAGAAGCGAAAACTATCAATAAATCCATTATTCAAAAAGACGTCTAGCCAAGCTCTTTCTTCGGGCAAAAACCCTGAAACTTTTTTATTTCTAATGGGGTCGTGAATGTCTATAGCCTCATGGCAAATATTGTAATCGCCACAAATCACGAGGTTTGGAATTTCTTTTTTAAGTCCGTTTATGTAATCTTGAAAGTCATCCATGTACATGAACTTATGGTCTAATCTTTCACTGTTTGTACCTGATGGCAAATACAAACTCATCACAGAACAGGTTTCGAAATCAACACGAATATTTCTTCCTTCAAAATCCATGTGTTCGATACCTGTTCCGTAAACCACTTTATTAGGCTCGGTTTTTGACAAAATCGCAACACCACTGTAGCCTTTTTTTGTGGCTGGAAACCAATAATGAAATGGGTAACCGGCTAATTCGAAATCTAAAAGTGGGATTTGTTCAGGGGTAGCCTTTATTTCTTGAAGGCAAATTACATCCGGATTTACTTGTTGCATCCAGGTTATTAAACCTTTAGAAATAGCAGCACGAATTCCGTTTACATTATAGGAAATGATTTTCATTCTTATTTTTTTGTGTTTCAAATGTAATAAAAAAGAATAAAGATAGATAGCTTTAAAAGAAAGAAAATGGAGTTTTTTGCTATCTTTGTTTATGTTCAATAAACAAAAATAAATGGGTTTAGTAACCGCAAAAGAAGTTGCAAAAGTAATTAAAGCTGACAAATATGGCGTTTTGGGTACTTTTTTGGGCTGGATGCTTATGAAAGTACTTAAAATTTCAACTTTAAACAAAGTATATAATCGAAACAAACATTTAAAAGATTTAGATTTTTTGAATGGTATATTAGACGACTTACAAATCAAGTTCGAAATTCCCGAAGAAGACTTAAAACGTTTGCCTAAAGAAGGAGCATATATCACAATTTCCAATCATCCTCTAGGGGGAATAGATGGAGTTTTGTTATTGAAATTGATGCTCGAAAGAGAACCTAATTTCAAAATTATTGCTAATTTTCTTTTGCACAGAATTGAGCCCGTCAAAAAATACATTATGCCTGTAAATCCTTTCGAAAATCACAAAGATGCCAAATCTAGTGTGGTTGGAATCAAGGAAACCCTAAGGCATTTATGTGACGGAAAACCACTAGGAATGTTTCCTGCAGGCGAAGTTTCAACCTACAAAGACGGCAAACTGGTTGTAGACAAAGCATGGGAAGAAGGGGCTATAAAAGTAATTAGAAAGGCTCAAGTTCCCGTTGTTCCAATTTATTTTCATGCTAAAAATAGTTGGTTGTTTTATATGCTTTCTAAAATTGGAGATACAATGCGAACTGCTAAATTACCTTCGGAAGTTTTTAGTCAGAAAAATAGAGTTGTGAAGGTTCGAATTGGAAAAGCAATTTCGGTAGCGGAACAAAATGAATATGTAACAATTGATGACTATTCAGAATTTTTAAGAAAGAAAACCTATATGCTAGCGAATCCTTTCGAAAAAGAAACGCCATTTCTACAAACACCTACTTTAAAACTTCCTAAAAACCCAAAAGAAATTGTTACTGCGGCATGCCAAGACAACATGCTTAATGAAATAAATGCTTTGCGAGAAAACGATAGCAGATTATTGCAAAGTAAGAACTATGAGGTGTTTTTTGCCAAAGCAATTGAAATACCCAATATACTCCATGAGATAGGACGTTTGCGTGAAATTACTTTTAGAGAAGTTGGCGAAGGAACCAATGAATCAATTGATATTGACAGCTTCGACAAGCATTATCGCCACATGTTTTTATGGGATGATAATGCAAAAAAAGTGGCTGGTGCCTATAGAATGGGTTTGGGTTCTGAAATTTTTCCGAAATATGGAATAGAAGGTTTTTATTTGAATGATCTTTTTAGATTTGAGACAGAATTGCATGATATGCTTGAGCGCTCAATCGAAATGGGGCGTGCCTTTATCATCAAAGAATACCAACAAAAGCCCATGCCTCTTTTCTTATTATGGAAAGGGATTATTCACATTACGCTGCGTTATCCCGAACACAAATTCTTACTCGGCGGAGTTAGTATTAGCAATCAATTTTCTGATTTTTCAAAGTCCTTGATGATAGAATTCATGAAATCCAACTTTTATGACCCTTATATTGCGCAGTATATTCATCCTAAGAAAGCGTTCAAAGTAAAACTAAAAGATGCCGATAAAGACTTTATATTTGATGAAGCCGAAGCTGATTTGAATAAGTTTGATAAAATCATTGACGAACTAGAGCCTGGTAACTTGCGTTTGCCTGTATTAATCAAAAAATACATCAAACAAAACGCACGAGTAGTTGCTTTTAATGTAGATCCTTTATTTAATAACGCAGTCGATGGGTTAATGTACATTCGAATAGCCGATATTCCTGAGAGTACCGTAAAACCCGTAATGGAAGAATTTCAGGCTGAACTAGAACGAAAATTAGCTGAAAAAGAAGGTGACTAATAGTAATGCTTCCAGCCTTTAAAAGGCTGGAAGCATTAAAGAACTAATTATTGTATTTTTCTTTAATCTTATCCGCGATTACTTGCGCCAATCGTTCGTGGCTTTCAAATGTCCAACCTGCAATATGCGGACTCAGAATCACCTTTTTAGCATCTAATAAATATTGAAAAGCCTCTGGAAGTTCCCTCGACTGCTCTCGGGATGACACAAATAGGTTTTCAAAAGATAATTTTTCATATTCCAATACATCTAAACCAGCACCAAGAATTTTGCCCGATTTTAGAGCAGTAACTAAATCGGCTGTTACAACATTATTCCCTCTCGAAGTATTAATTATCCAAAAAGATTTGGCAAAAGCATTGATAAAATCAGTATTAATCATTTTATCTGTTTCTGGTGTACAAGGAATATGCAAACTCAAAACATCGGTTTTTTGTTGTAATTCTTCGAGGGAAACTTGTCGAGCATTGCTATCGCCAACGTTTTCCTGAATATCATAACACAATACTTCAACCTCAAAACCTTTCAGTTTTTTGGCAAAGGATTTTCCCATATTTCCATAACCAATGATGCTCACGGTTTTCCCGTTGAGTTCGTGACCACGGTTGCTTTCTCGATTCCAATATCCTGATTTTATTTCATTATCAGCTAAATTCAAATTATTAAAAAGAGATAAAATCATCCCTAAAGTATGTTCAGCCACAGCATTACGATTGCCCTCTGGAGCAGCAATAAGTTGGATATTTTTGGATAAAGCATAATCGCAATCGATACTTTCTAAACCCGCACCCACTCGGGCAATGAATTTCAAATTGGTAGCTTTGTCTAAAAAGGTTTTGTCAATTTTGAATCGACTTCGAATAACAATGCCTTGATAATCATGAATTTTGGCTTCGATTACTTCTTTCGAAGAAGTAAAATCCTCGTGGTTGGTAAATCCTGCATGTTGCAATTGCTCCATTAATAATGGATGATTGCTATCGATATGGAGGATTTTTATGGTGGTGTTCAAAATAAAGATTTCAGATTTCAGATTTCAGATTTCAGATTTTGTGTTTGTAAATATGAGATTATTCATTTTAAGAGGATATGCAAACTGTAAACTAAAAACTGCAATCTAAATATTATTTACCCCTTGATTTTCTTTAAAGCGGCTTTAATTCCACGAACTAATGAAGAACTGAAACCGTGTGTTTCCATTTCGTTCAAACCAGCAATAGTACAGCCTTGAGGTGTGGTTACCCGGTCAATTAGTTGTTCAGGATGAATGTTTTCTTCTAGAATCATTTCGGCTGCCCCTTTTACGGTTTGTGCAGAAATAGCTAATGCCGTTTGCCAATCAAATCCTATTTCGATTCCGGCTTGCATCGAAGCCCGAATATAGCGCAAGGCAAAAGCAGTTCCACTAGCTGCCAAAACTGTAGCAGCATCCATTAATTTTTCGTCAATAATGGGAGCTGTCCCTAAATCTTGAAACAAGGTAACTACTTTTTGAGCATTGTCTTTATCTTTTTCGTTAAATGCAATACAGGTTGCTGATGCCCCAAATTGAGAAGCAATATTAGGCATGATCCTGATGGCACTATTCGATTCTCCTATCTTGCTTTGTAAGGCTTCAATAGACAACCCACTTACTCCAGAAGCAATAATTTTATTAGTAACTACTGGTAAAATTTCGGTTAAAACTGTGGTAACTTGATACGGTTTTATAGTCAGTATGATAATATCTGCTTCTTGGATTTGGTGTTTATTATCCGTTGAAACCGTAATCCCTAATTTTTCTAAATGTAGGATAGTCGAAGTGTTTCTTCGGGTTATTGTAATTTGATTGTCCTTCGAAAACTTAGCTAATCCTAATGCTATTGAAACGCCAAGGTTTCCTCCTCCGATGATGTGTACTTTCATTTTTTGCTTTTTTAAAATCCTAAAATAAATCTTGCTATTGTAAAATAAATAAGAATACCAAAAATATCATTGCTTGTGGTAATAAAAGGGCCTGTTGCCAATGCGGGATCTATATCGAATTTATCCAGCAATAATGGTACAAATGTTCCTATAAGGGATGCGATAATAATTACCGAAACTAAGGCAATAGTAACAATAATACCTATAATAAACTCTACGTTTAAGAGAAAATGACTTCCTAAGAATAAAATACTTGCCAAAATGACTCCGTTAAATAAACTGAGCGATACTTCTTTTATTAATCTATTGAACAAAGAACCACTTAGGGTTCCGTTGGCCAAACCTTGCACAATAATTGCCGACGATTGTACGCCAACATTTCCTGCCATCGCGGCAATAAGCGGTGTGAAAAAGAAAAGATTACCGTGTTGTTCCATGGCACCGCCAAATAATCCAAGCACTTTTACCGAAACAAAACCTCCTAAAAGTGCCAAAACCAACCATGGTAAACGTGCTTTAGTAAGCTCCATAATACTGTCATCGGCTTCTACATCTTGTGAGATACCTGCCGCTAATTGGTAATCCTCGTTTGCTTCATCTTTGATTACATCCACAATATCATCAATGGTAATTCGACCTACTAATCGACCTAACTCATCAATTACGGGAATGGCCTCAAGATCATATTTTTGCATAATACGAGCCACCTCTACATCTTCGGTTTCGATATTTACAAAATTCAATTTTTTAATATAAACTTCTCTAATGGGTGTTTTTGTGGATGTTGTCAATAAATCTTTTAAAGAGAGTCTTCCTAATAAAAGATTTTCGTCATCAACTACATATATCGAATGTACCCTTGAAATGTTTTTTGCTTGAATTCTCATTTCTTTCATGCAATTCAATACATTCCAGTTTTCATTGACTTTTACTAGCTCTTTGTGCATTAAACCTCCAGCAGTATTCTCAGGATAACGCAACAAATCAACAATGTCTTTGGCGTGTTCTTCATCTTGAAGCTCAGAAATTACCTCCTGTTTTAAACTCTGGGAAAGTTCTGCAATAATATCGGCAGCATCATTAGTCTCAAGCTCGTCAAGCTCTTCTGCGATTTCTTTTGGCGAAAGTCGGTTTAATATTTTTTCCCTTAAATCTTCGTCCAGTTCTAGTAAAACTTCGGCTGTTTTCTCAGAATCTAATACTTTAAATAGATAAATAGCATTTCTAAAATTCAGTTTTTCAAGAATTTCAGCAATATCAGCATGGTGCATATCCTTAAGTAAAATATCTAATTCTACTTTGTTTTTGGCTTTAATGAATTTCTTTAATTCCTTAAAAAAATTCTTGCTGATTTTAAACTCCATCGGCTTCTATTTTTTGGGTCAATGCTATAAATTGTTGAACACTAAGTTGTTCGGGTCGAAGATTAAAAATTTCATCTTCTCTCAAATTATCGGACAAATTTAATGTTTTTAAACTATTTCTCAATGTTTTTCTTCGTTGTTGAAAAGCAGTTTTTACCACCGTAAAAAAGAGCTTTTCACCGCAAGGCAAACTGTAATCATGCTTTCTCCTTAATCGTAACACCCCAGATTTTACTTTGGGTGGCGGAATAAACACGTTTTCGTCTACTGTAAAAAGATATTCAGCTTCATAAAAAGCTTGCACTAAAACAGAGAGAATACCATAGGCTTTGGTTCCTTTCTTTTCGCAAATTCTTTCGGCAACTTCTTTCTGGAACATCCCTGCGAATTCTGGAATTTGGTCTTTATATTCTAATGTTTTAAATACAATTTGTGTCGAAATATTGTATGGAAAATTTCCAATTATGCCAAATTGTCTATCCTCAAAAATCTCTTTTATATTGTATTTTAAGAAATCTTTTGAGATTATTTTTTCATGTAATTTTGGATAATTTTCGTTCAGATAATCGACCGATTCAGAGTCGATTTCAATTACATAAGTCGTAATGGGCTTGTCTAACAAATACTTTGTCAAAACCCCCATCCCTGGCCCAATTTCTAAAACTTCTTCATAGCCTTCAAGATTCAAAGTGTCTGCAATAGCCTTAGCGATGCTTTCATCTTTTAGAAAATGTTGCCCGAGGTGCTTTTTTGCTTTTACTTTTTCCATACTATTTTTTTAACCGCAAAGCCGCGAAGGCGCAAAAGTTATTTATTGTTTTCTATAATTTTAATGTTGTATTCAAATGGAACACAGATGAAGCAGATTTTACTAATCGTCACGGATTTTTTTCTGAATATCAATATTAAAGATCTGTTCAAATCTGTTCAATCCGTGTTATTTGTGGCTAATTATTTCCCAACGGTACACTTTTTAATATTCCGAAATCACTTCCAACTCGGTTCTAAATGTAAGCATTTTTTCTCCAAACAATTTAGCTCCTTCCTTTCGCAATTTTGGTGCATCTTCTTGATAATATTGCTCTAACGTCGCTTTACTATCGGTTGTATATTGAACCGAATAGGTTGTCCCTCCCATTTCTTCTTCTATTAAAACTCTAACCATGCGAGCCGAAGAGAATTTTCCAGTAGCTAAAACTTCTGGTATGTGTTTATGTTGCATCCAAATCATCCATTGGTCATGAACGCTTTCGTGTATATTAGTGGTTACGTTGTAAATAATCATATCAGCCCCCTAACCCCCGAAGGGGGAAATCCTACTAGGGGTAAGTAGGGTTAAAGATTAAATTTATTTTTTATTAACAATTCACCATAAATACCAACTCGAAATTCCCCCTTCGGGGGTTAGGGGGCTATATCGCCTCGCAATTGCCTATATTTCTTTCGAGCTTCAATAAAATAAATACTATCTTGATGATTAAAGATTATTTTCTCATAAAGTGGTTTTGCCAATTCGGCTTGTTGCAATTTAATGTATATTTCTGCCGAAAAAAATAGGGCTTCGTCAATATAAATTCCGTCACTATGTTGTGTAATTATGCTTTGATATTGGCTTAAAGCCAAAGCAGTTTCTCCCCTATTTTCGTATATTTTTCCTAAACGCAACATCGTTACCGCTTCAATTTCTTTAGTTTTAAAGCTTTTCAAAATTGCTTGAAACTGGACAATCGCTTCTTGATTTCTGTTTTGATATAACAAAAAATCGCCTTTGGCAAATTGTTTCAAGGCAGTTTGAGTTGAATCGGCAACGGTATTGTCATTAATTAATAAAAAATATTCTAACGCATCATTAGCAATCAATTGAGTACTTGCCGCTTTCAACTCCTTAAACTGCTTTAAAGCCCAAACAAAATCACCTTGAAAATAACTGGTTTTAGCCGCTTTTAAACTCGCTTCATGAGCCACAACGTCGTTTTTTAAATTCTCTTCAATTTGGGAATAATAGAGTAAAGCCTGATTGTACTTTTCGTCTAAAAGTAATATATCTGCTAATTCCATTTTGGTTTTTGCAACTTCATAATCATTCAATTGTAACTCGAGTGCCTTCGTAATAATACTTTTTCCTTCCTCAGCTTTTTTTAAATTAAATGCAACAAAATGCGCCTGAATCAGTTGCAATGATAGTGTTAACTGAGATACTTCATATTGCTTCAATAAATTGGTTAATTCCGAATTGATAGCCGAAAAATCTTTTTCAGAAGCCTTTTCTATTTTCATTTTCATCAAATAGCTTTGTGATTGAATAATCAAATCTAGGTCTTTCGTGTTTTCGAGTATAAATTCAAAAATTTCTTTGGCTATTTCATTGTCTCCTTCCTCAATAGCAAGATCACCTAAATTGACAAAGCCATCAAGAGTTTCGGGATTGCGTTTGTATATGGATTTTTCTTGAATAAAGGCTTTACTAAATTCCTTTTGTTGTACATAAAACCAACTCAAATATTGGTTCCAAAAGATATCTTGACTTTTTTGGGTTCTTAAAATAAGTTCTTTCCTTAGGGCTTCATTAAAATTAGCATCGCCATCGTCAGTAATAAATCGAGCTAGTTGAGTTTGAATTTGTATTGAATTTTGTGGATTAGCAAAAGCCTCGTTTAGGAAAGTAGAAATCATCATTTCCATTTTTCCGAGTTGGCCATAAAGCAAGGCGATTTGATAATTAAAATTAAAAGTTGGCACTAGTTGAACTGCCGTTTGGTAAGACTTTAAAGCATAATCTAACAACACTTTTCTTTCGAAAATATTTGAAATGTTATACACCTCGTTTGGATTTTTTTTAATCATTTCTATGGCTTCCTCGTACTGCTTTTTGGCGGCAATTTCATTTTTTTGCAACTGAAAATTATACCCCAATTCGACCAAAAGATTGGCTTGTTTGTATTTGACTAGTCGTGATTGAATGGCTTTTTCGGCAATGCCAAATTGCTGTAATTGCTGGTAACACTCAATAGTTTTTTGAAAATACTGCGGGTTTTGAGGAGATGATTTTAATAATTCTTCGAAACTAATCTTGGCTTTTTCGAAATCGCCTTTGTCAAAATAATATTGCGCCAATTGCTCATTTTGCGAGAAACAAACTAAGGAGGAAAACAGGGCGATATGTAGAAAGAGTTTTTTCATTGATTCTTTGTTTTATCAACCATATAAGTCATATAAGTTTTTTAAAACAGTCTTAAAAAATCTCAGACCAACTTATATGACTTATATGTTTAATTATTTAGTCAATAATATCAAACCCGCAATAGCTTCGCAAAACCTCAGGAATTACAATGCCTTCCGCGGTTTGGTAATTTTCTAAAATTCCGGCTAGAACTCTTGGCAAAGCCAATGAACTTCCGTTTAGTGTGTGTGCCAATTGGTTTTTTCCGTCTTTATCTTTGAAACGTAATTTCAAACGATTCGCTTGAAAGGTCTCAAAATTAGAAACCGAACTGATTTCTAACCAACGCTCTTGTGCTGTAGAATACACTTCGAAATCATAGGTCAAAGCGGATGTGAAACCCATATCGCCACCACAAAGACGCAATATTCGGTAAGGTAATTTCAATTCTTGCAAAATACTTTTTACGTGAGCTACCATTCCTTCCAAGGCTTCATAAGACTTATCAGGATGTTCCACTCGCACGATTTCGACTTTGTCAAACTGGTGCAAACGGTTCAGACCCCGAACGTGAGCGCCATAAGAACCCGCTTCCCGACGGAAACAAGGCGTGTAAGCGGTGGTTAAAACAGGCAATTCGTTTTCGCTTAAAATTACATCCCGAAACAAATTCGTTACCGGAACTTCTGCTGTTGGAATCAAGTACAAATCATCGGTGGCGTCGTGGTACATTTGCCCTTCTTTGTCCGGCAATTGTCCCGTTCCATAAGCCGAAGCTTCGTTGACCATGTGCGGAACTTGAACTTCGTTGTAACCTGCAGCTGTATTTTTATCCAAAAAATAATTGATTAAGGCACGCTGTAATTTGGCTCCTTTTCCTTTGTAAACCGGAAATCCTGCACCTGTTATTTTATTGCCTAATTCGAAATCAATAATGTCGTATTTTTTTACCAAATCCCAGTGCGGTTGCGCGCCTTCGTGCAAAGCTGGAATTTCGCCTTCTTCGAAAACGTTCAGGTTTTCCTCTGGAGTTTTTCCAAAAGGCACGATATCGGCGGGAAGATTAGGTAAAGTATATAGTTTTTCTAGAAGTTCTGCAGCAAGAATATCCGCTTTTTCAGCTAAAGCTTTGCTTTTTTCTTTGAGCAGCACTGTTTTTTCTTTGAGAATAGCGGCTTTTGATTTTTCGCCGCCTTTCATCAATTCTCCAATGTCCTTGGACAATTTATTAGATTCGGATAAAATTTCGTCCAAAGCCACTTGCGTAGCGCGACGTCGTTCGTCTAGTTCTACCACTTCTTGAACAACGGCGGTGGCATCGATATTTCTTTTTGCCAAAGCGGTGATTACTTTTTCTTGATTTTCTCTAATAAATGCAATTTGTAACATATCCTGATTTTTTTTTAACTCTTTAAAGAACGCAAATTTAAGTAAATGTTTGATACTATTGAGACAAAGTTTTTAAGATTTCGATTCCAAAGCTTCCAGTCTTTTGAAGGCTGGAAGCTTCAAAAAATTCGAGTAAATAAAAAAGCTACATCAATTAAAATGTAGCTTTTAAAATATAAGTTGAACCCTTTTCTTTATTTAGATTTCAATGGTGGTAAGTCAAATGCTTTTGAATCACATTCAAAATTATTACGGTGCGAACCATCGCAAAATGGTTTGTTGGATGATAATCCACAACGACAAAGTCCCAATGCTGTTCTTCCTTCTAGGCCATAAACATTGCCATCTTGATCCATTATTTCAAAATCACCTTCTACTTTTATTGATCCGTTTTTATTGATCGTTAGTTTTGTTTTGCTCATATTAATGTTTTTAAAGGTCAAAGATTGTAAAATATATTTGGACTTTGTCACATTGAGGTAAATTTTTTATGTTTTAAAGTCTTCACTAACCAATCTAGGAATCCTATTTTTTTAAATCGTCACTGCTCTTTTTCTGATTTATTTTTGTTACTAAAGCTTTTAAACGTAATGCTTTTTCTTTTTTCTCTTCTTGAATTTTAGAGTTTTTTCGTTTTAGTAATTTGGTATGTAAAGCCTTATTTTTAGTGTTTTTGTCAGGTCCTTTTGGCATATTTTACAATAATTTATTGTTTACAAATATAAACAAAGAGACGGATTAAATTAAAATGAAACCCCATTGAAACTACAAATACCCTAGCCCCGATAGCAGTGGAAATCCTTTTGCTTTTTTCTTTAAAAAGCAAAAGATTGTAACGGATAGCGGGAAATAGCTCCAAATAAAAATCACAAAACGAATTTTTCACTTAAGTACGGACAAGTCGCGACTTGTCCCTACCATAAAAAATCTTATTTTTGCAGCTCATTAAATTCTATTATGTTACAGAATCCAAAAAGATATACCATTACGGCTGCATTGCCTTATACAAACGGACCCATTCACATTGGCCACTTAGCAGGTGTTTACGTGCCTTCGGATATTTATTCCAGATATTTAAGATTGCAAGGAAGAGACGTTTTGTTTGTTTGCGGAAGCGACGAACATGGTGTGGCGATTTCGATGAAAGCCAAGAAAGAAGGGGTTACGCCTCAGGAAGTAATCGATAAATATGATGGAATTATCCGAAAATCGTTCTCGGATTTTGGAATTTCATTCGATAATTATTCTAGAACTTCGGCTAAAATTCACCACGATACCGCTTCGGAATTTTTTAGAACATTATACGACAAAGGCGATTTTATCGAAGAAGTGACCGAGCAATTGTATGATGCCAAAGCAGATCAATTTTTGGCAGATCGTTTTGTTGTTGGGACTTGTCCAAAATGCGGACACGAAGAAGCCTATGGCGATCAATGTGAAAAATGTGGTTCTACATTAAACGCTACCGATTTGATTAATCCAAAATCAACCATTACGGGAGAAATTCCAGTAATGAAATCGACGAAACACTGGTTTTTGCCTTTGGATAGATACGATGAATTTTTGAGAGAATGGATTCTCATTGGACATAAAAATGACTGGAAACCCAATGTTTACGGACAAGTAAAATCGTGGATTGACGGCGGTTTAGAACCTCGCGCCGTAACCCGTGACCTTGATTGGGGAATTGATGTTCCGGTTGAAGGTGCCGAAGGAAAAAAATTATATGTGTGGTTTGATGCGCCGATTGGCTATATTTCTTCATCGAAAGAATGGGCTGCAAGAGAAGGAAAAGATTGGGAGCCGTACTGGAAAGATCAGGATACAAAACTGGTTCATTTCATCGGGAAAGACAATATTGTTTTTCATTGCATCATTTTTCCAGCGATGTTAAAGGCTGAAGGAAGTTATATTTTACCCGATAATGTTCCAGCAAACGAGTTTTTGAACTTGGAAGGAAATAAATTATCTACGTCTAAAAACTGGGCCGTTTGGTTGCACGAATATTTAGAAGAATTCCCAAATCAGCAAGATGTTTTGCGCTATTCTTTGACATCGAATGCACCAGAAACTAAGGATAATGATTTTACTTGGAAAGATTTTCAGGCGAGAAATAATAATGAATTAGTGGCTATTTTTGGTAATTTTATAAATCGCGTAGTGGTTTTAACCAATAAATATTACGAGGGAATTGTTCCAGCCCCCCAGCCCCCAAAGGGGGAGCAAGCTACTGGTAGAAATTACAACTTTAGTGATTATGATAACGAGGTTTTAACCGAATTAAAAGCCTATCCTGCAGTTATTTCAAGTTCTGTAGAACGATATAGATTCCGTGAAGCTTTGGGCGAATTGATGAATGTTGCCCGTTTGGGGAATAAATATTTGGCTGACGAAGAGCCTTGGAAAGTAATAAAAGACAATCCAGAACGCGTGCAAACACAGATGTATGTAGCCTTGCAAATTGCAGCAGCATTGAGTTCTCTTTGCGAACCGTTCTTGCCTTTTACAGCCACTAAACTTTCAAGAATTCTGAAAATAGAGAGTAAAATTGATTGGAAAACAGTTTCCGAAAATTCTGAATTGATTCCTTCGGGACACAAAATTGGCGAGGCCGAATTGCTTTTCGCCAAAATTGAAGACGAAGAAATTCAAAAACAAATGGACAAATTAGAAGCTACAAAAACTGCTAACAAAGCTGAAAATAAAATTATGGAACCACAAAAAGAATTAATTCAGTTTGATGATTTTGCCAAAATGGATTTGCGTGTTGGAACGATTCTAGAAGCTGAGAAAATGCCAAAAGCAAATAAACTTTTAATTTTGAAAGTCGATACTGGACTTGATGTTCGCACCATCGTTTCTGGAATTGCGGAGAGTTTTTCGCCTGAGGAAATCATCGGAAAACGTGTGACGGTTTTAATTAATTTAGCCCCAAGAAACCTTCGTGGCGTGGAAAGTCAGGGAATGATTTTGATGACCAACAATACAGAAGGAAAATTGGTTTTTGTAAATCCAGATGCGGATGGAGTTGCGAATGGAGAGACGATAAATTAAAAAAAATTATATAACACAAATTTCACAAATTTTCACAGATTTAATTTGTGAAAATTTGTGAAATTCGTGTTTAAAAAATATTAAAATGAACCTCAAAGTAATTGCTTTCGACGCCGATGACACTTTGTTTGTCAACGAAACCTATTTTCTAGAAACGGAACAAAAATTCTGTGGTTTGATGGAAGATTATTTGTCGCATCAAGGAATTTCGCAAGAACTTTTTAAAATCGAAATCGACAATTTAGAAATCTACGGTTACGGTATCAAAGCCTACATTCTTTCGATGATTGAGGCGGCGATGCGAATTTCGAACAACACTATTTCTGTTGAGGTCATCCAAAAAATTATCGAATACGGGAAGGAATTACTCGATAAACCGATAATTTTATTAGACGGCGTGGAAGAAACATTAAAAGCATTACATGGAAATTATAAGTTGGTTGTTGCCACAAAAGGCGATTTATTAGACCAACGCCGAAAATTACATAATTCTGGTTTGGGACATTATTTTCACCATATCGAAGTGATGGCAGACAAGCAAGAAAAAGATTATTCAGATTTGATTAAACGCTTGGATATTCAAGCAGAAGAGTTTTTTATGATTGGCAACTCGCTGAAATCAGATGTTTTGCCAGTTTTGGCTATTGGCGGACACGCCGTTCATATTCCGTTTCATACCACTTGGGCCCACGAAAGAATTGATCACAAGATCGAACATGACAACTTTTATTCCTTTGCAAATATTACAGAAGTTTTATCACTTGTAAAATTGAATAAATAAAAAAATCGCAGTTTACAAACAAAATAATGTTGCAAACTGCGATTGTAAATTAATCAATAATTTTACTTTCCTAACAAAAGCACATCATTGGCTACCACTTCGGTGATGTATCGTTTTTCACCATTTTTATCATCATAACTTCTATGGGTTAGTTTGCCTTCAATGGCAATTTCTTTCCCTTTAGTAACGTATTTTTCGATTATTTCGGCCGTTTTTCCCCAGGCAACCACTTTGTGCCATTCGGTTTGTTCTACTTTTTCTCCATTTTCGTTTTTGTAACTGTCGTTTGTGGCGATAGTAAAATTAGCTACTTTTTTTCCTCCATCAAGATTTTTGATTTCTGGATCTTGTCCTACGTGTCCAATTAACTGTACTCTGTTTTTTAATGCATTCATGGCGTGTAATATTTAAATTGTTAGTATATGTTTTGTTGAATGACTCGTTCAAATCAACAGGGCAAAGATGCGATGACTCTAAAATTTTATTCGGTAGATAACTACTTACTTTCGGTTGTAACTAATTGTAACCGTTTGTAAATGGAAAATTTTTTATATATTTGATTGGATTATAAAGAATTAACAAAGAAATGATGGAAAACGATTTTAATCTAGAAAAACTAAAATTTCCTATAGGTAAATTTAAAAAGCCAGATTCAATATCAGAAAATGATATAAAGATCTGGATTGAAGTCATTGAAAATTTTCCATCTAAAATAAAAGAAATAACCAAAACCCTTTCCGTAGAAGAATTAAACTGGAAATACCGTCCAAAAGGCTGGACTATAAAACAAGTGGTGCATCATTGCGCCGACAGTCACATCAATAGTTTTATTCGATTTAAACTCGCTTTGACCGAAGACACTCCAACAATAAAACCCTACGAGGAAGCAAAATGGGCCGAACTCTCAGATGGCAATTCAGAACATATTTTCCCATCTATTCAAATAATTGAAGGCTTACATTCTCGATGGACTTTGCTTTTAAAGAGCTTTAAAGAAAAAGAATTAAAGAAAAAATTTATTCATCCCGCAAACAACAAAATATCCTCTTTGGACGAGGTAATTGGGATTTATGCTTGGCATTGTAACCATCATTTGGCGCACATTGAACAAGCAATATTACACAAAGGTAAATTTTAAGAAAACAAAACCATGAACAAAACCTGCTTAGAATGTGGCGATAAAATTGTAGGTCGCGAAGACAAAAAATTTTGTAGCGACGGTTGCCGCAACGCCTATAACAACAAAATAAACAAAGACAGCACCAATTTTATGCGCAATGTCAATAACAAGTTGCGCAAGAATTACCGCATTCTTTCCGAATTGAATCCTGAGGAAAAGTCAAAAACTACCAAATCAAAACTATTGAGTAAGGGTTTCGATTTTGAATTTTTTACTTCTATTTTAAATACCAATACCGGAAACACCTACCATTTTGTTTACGATCAAGGCTATCGCCTTTTAGAAGGGGATTATTATATGCTGGTCAAAAAGGGAATTTGAAAATTTTTATCGATCCGCTAGACGTTCTGAAATAGTAAAAATGGGGCACGGATGAGACAGATTATACGGATGCTCACAGATTTGTTATTTTATTGAATCGATTATGCAGTCACAAATTGTGACCGCATTTAAAAATCCGTTTTAATCTGTGGCAAAAAGAAGAAAAAAGACAAAAAACAAATATGAAACAAATAAGTATCTTGGGTTGCGGTTGGTTGGGATTGCCTTTGGCGAAAGGCTTGATAGAAAAAGGTTTTTCGGTAAAGGGTTCGACTACTTCTACAGATAAACTTTCAATATTAGAAAACGCTGGAATTCAGCCTTATTTAATTGCGCTTTCCGAAGATAAAACCGAAGGGGACCTAAACGGTTTTCTAGAAAATTCCGAGATTTTGATTATTGATATTCCGCCCAAACTTCGTGGTTCAGGAGCTGATCCTTCGACTGCGCTCAGGAAGACATTCGTTGAAAAGATTAAAAATATAATCCCATTTATAGAAAAATCGGCTATCGAAAAAGTCTTGTTTGTCAGTTCAACATCGGTGTATGGCGACACTTCGACTGCGCTCAGTGTGACAGAAGATTCTACTTTGAATCCTGAAACCGAAAGCGGCAAACAATTAGTGCAGGTCGAACAACTTTTGCAAAGCAATTCCAACTTTAAAACTACTATTTTACGTTTTGGAGGTTTAATTGGCGACGACCGCCATCCGATTCCGTTTTTGGCTGGAAAAAGAAACCTCGAAAATCCAAAAGCACCCATCAATTTGATTCATCAAGTGGATTGTATAGGCATCATTCTGGAGATTATTTGTCACACTGTCCCGAAACTTCGGGAGTTAGAAGTGTGGGGCGAAACCTTTAATGCTGTGGCACCTTTCCACCCAAGTCGAGAGGAATATTACACCCAAAAAGCGATTGATTTAGGACTTGAATTGCCTCAGTTTAATTTGGAAAGTCCTACTTTTGGCAAAACAATTTTGAGTGCCAAAGTCGAAACAGTTTTAGGATATTCCTTTTTAAAACCCAATTTATAGCGTGATTGCCAAAACCAAAAATGCTTTTTTATCCAAAATTAACGGTGTTGGATTGCCTATTCTCGCCTTGTGCTGGGTTAGTTGGTTTAGACCTAATCTCTATTGTCTTCATCTATGCCTTACAAAAATCACCTCCTGAAATAACGAGTATAAATTGTTTTTTCTACCAGATTTTCACACGTTTTTCAGGAGCAAGATACATTCCGTCTCCCGGTTTGAGATTAAATGCTTCATAAAAGGAATCTACATTTTGCAACGGCACATAAGCACGATACATTCCTGGCGAATGCGGATCGGTTTTTACGCTGCTTTTTATCGTTTCGTCACGCATTTTTGTTCTCCAAACTGTGGCCCAAGAAATAAAGAAACGTTGTTCTGGCGTATACCCATCGATTAATCCTGGGTTGCCATTTTCCTTTAAATAAAGTTGTAATCCATCGTAAGCGGCATTTATTCCACCTAAATCACCAATGTTTTCGCCTAAAGTGAATTTTCCGTCAACGAAAGTTCCTGGCAAAGGTTGCAAAGCACTGTATTGATCAGCAAGTGCTCCGGTCAAAGCTGCAAATTGTTTTTGGTCCTCTGCTGTCCACCAATCTTTCAGGTTTCCATCAGCATCATATCGTGCTCCTGAATCGTCAAATCCATGGGAGATTTCGTGACCAATCACGGCTCCAATTCCACCATAATTTACCGCTTCATCCGCTTGGTAGTTATAAAATGGCGGTTGCAAAATTGCCGCTGGAAATACTATTTCATTATAAGAAGGATTGTAATATGCATTTACCGTTTGTGGCGACATTCCCCATTCTGTTTTATCGACAGGCTTATAGAGTTTGTCGATATCTTGTTTGTTTCTCCAACGCGAAATATTCATTGAATTTTCAAAAAAAGTTCCTCCTTCTTCTGGACTCTTTAAAGTCAAGGCTGAATAATCTTTCCATTTGTCGGGATAACCAATTTTAATTTGGGATTTATGTAATTTTGCAATGGCACTAACTCTTGTTTCTGCTGACATCCAAGGCAAATTATTGATTCGATTTTCGAAAGCTAGAAAGACATTCTTAATCATTTTTTCCGCTTTGGCTTTAGCCTCAGCCGGAAATTTTTTCTCTACATATAATTTCCCCAATGCTTCGCCTGTAGCACCGTTAATTACTTGCAAAGCACTTTCGTCACGTGGTCTTTGTTGTAAGGCTCCCGTGAGTGCTTTGCCATAAAACTCCCAGTTCGCAGTTTCAAGAGAAGTTGACAATCTCCCTGATGATCTACTTAACAAAGTCCAACGCATATAAGCCTTCCAGTCCTCTACTTTATTTTCTTTGAAAATAGTTTCCAAAGCAGCCATATATTTAGGTTGCGAAACAATCAGCGAATCTGCTTTTGTTAAACCAATTTTCGTCATATAAATTTTCCAATCAACAGAAGGAGTCAGTTTTTGCAAATCAGCAACCGTCATCGGATTGTATGATTTTCGTCGGTCTCTTCTTTCCACTCTATCAAATCTTGGTTTCGACATTACAGTTTCTAATGCCAATATTTTATCTGCATCTACTTTTGCTTGAGCTGGTTTTTCACCCAATAATTGAAGCATTTTAGCGACATGCAAAACATATTTATCTCTCTTTTCTTTAGAATCCTTGTCGTCTGATACATAATAATCACGGTCTGGCAAACCTACACTTCCGGGACCAACATTTATCACGTTTCTGTTGCTGTTTTTGGCATCTGAACCAATACCAATACCAAAAAACCCAATGCCTCCAATAGGATCCATTTCAATCATCAATGCCTGTAAATCCTTGGTATTTTTTACAGCATTAATTTTTGCTAAATACGGTTTTAGTGGCGACAATCCTTGCTTGTTTCTACCGACAGTATCCATAATGGTTTTATACAAATTTATGGCTTTCCCTTGATCAGTATTGGATTTGTATTTGGGATTTTTTGAGGCTTCCGCCAAAATCTCTAAAGCATCTTTATCCGTTTTTTGACGCAATTCATTAAAACTTCCCCAACTGGTCTTGTCAGCAGGAATTTCAGTTTTGTCAAGCCATGTACCATTTACAAATCGGAAAAAATCATCATTTGGTTTTACTTTTGTATCCATAAACGACACATTAATACCAAGATCTTTTTTCGCCGGAGCAATTTGCGCTTGAGATGATGAAAGTCCAAGAATTGCAGAAGTCAAAAAAACTAGTCTTTTCATAAAAATTTTTTTAATTTTTTAGAATATTTAGGTTTACTCACAAAGATATCATATTTATAAAGATGAACCCTTTTGAAATAAGATTGTGTTAATTTAATTTAAAACAAAAGTCATTTTCGTATTTTTGGCAAAATAATTTTGAGCTCAAAAATCGAAAATATTTTAGGATATACCTTTTCAAAACCCAATTTATAACGTGAGAGCCCGAATTCAAAATGCCTTTTTATCCAAAATTAACAGTATTGGATTGCCTATTCTCGCCTTATGTTGGGTAAGTTTTTTTTGGGGCACTACTTGGATAGCCTCAAAAGAAGGGGTCAAACACATGCCTGCTTTTCAATTGGCTGGAATCAGACAAGGCATTGGCGGAATTATATATGTTTCTTATTTTTTGTTCAAAAAAACACCTTGGCCCAAAGGAAAACAATGGAAAACCATATTGATCCTAAGTGTTCTAAATTTTGTGTTTAGCAACGGATTGAGTACTTGGGGTGTAAAATATATCAGTAGCGGTTTGGGGGCTATTATTGGTGCTATATTTCCGCTTTGGATTGTGATAATTATGCTTTTTAGAGGCGAAAAAATAAACCGATTGTCTATTTTGGGGATGATGGTAAGTTTTGGAGGGATTTGTTTTATTTTCTACGAGCATTTGGCTGATTTTATAAATCCTGATTTTAGATTTGGCATTTTCCTTTCGTTATTTTCAACCATTACTTGGGCTTTTGGCTCTTTGTATACAAAAAAAAAGGCGGCAAGTTTTAATCCTTATTTGGGTCTAGGATTGCAAATGGTAATTTCGAGTACCTTTATATTAATGATTACCGAAGCTACTGATACTGGTGTAAGCATCACTACTATTCCAGCTCACTCCTGGTGGGCGATTGGGTATTTAGTCATCGTGGGTTCGGTATTTACATATATTGCGTTTATCTATGCGTTGCAAAAATTGCCGCCAGAAATAAGTAGTATTTATGCTTATATAAATCCTATTGTAGCAGTATTGTTTGGTACACTTATTTTTGGTGAACCTTTAACTTTCTTCATTGCTGTAGGCGGAATCATTACTTTATGCGGATTGTATTTGGTAAACTACTCTATCCGAAAGGCTAAAACAGAGGGAGAAAATTTAAGATAATATTGTCTTTAAAATCGCTTTAAATCTTGTTATTTTGTATCTCAAAAAAAATCTATGCGCTCGCTTTTATACAAATACCGAAAATTTTTTATTGGACTGTTGGCTTTTTCTGCTATTACAATTTTCTTGTTTTACAGAGCATTAAAACCAGCAAAGTCGTTGCCTATTTTTAATCCTGCCGATGTCAATCCGGAATTGGTTGATTCGACCATGCAATACAAAAGCAAATACCATACTATTGCTGATTTTTCTTTTACCAATCAAAATGGTAAAATAATTACTCAAAAAGACTATGAGGATAAGGTTTATGTAGCCGATTTTTTCTTCACCACTTGTGGCTCGATTTGCCCAAAAATGACCACGAATCTAGTCGATGTACAAAAAGCATTTCTGGATAATCCAAAGGTAAAAATACTTTCGTTTACCGTGATGCCCGATGTGGATAGTGTTTCGGTTTTGAAAGAATACGCCAAATTAAATGGGGTAAATGATACTAAATGGAACTTAGTTACAGGCGACAAAAAAGCGATTTATGCCATGGCTCGAAAATCATTTTTGGCCGTAAAACAAGGGAAACCAGACGAATTGTATGATATGGTGCACACCGAAAACTTTGTATTGGTTGACACCAAAAAAAGAGTTCGCGGTTTTTATGACGGTACAAAAAAAGAAGAAATCACCCGATTAATCGAGGATATTAAGTGGCTTTGTGAGGATAAAATAAAATAGTAAACCTGATAATAGTCATTCAATATTTCTTTTTTATCTGTACTTTTGTAATCTTAATTCAATCTAAATAAGATTTGCAACCTACCATAGCCAGCCTAAAAAAAGGAGATTTAGCGATAATCAAAGATTTTGATGTTGAATCGATTCCATTAAAATTACTCGAAATGGGTTGTTTGCCCGGAAACACGGTCGAATTAATTCAAATTGCACCCTTTGGTGATCCTTTGTATTTAAACATCAATGGCTCACACCTTGCCATTCGGATGGAAACTGCCCGAGAAATCGAAATCGAAATGATTAACCAAAAAAAATCGGCGACAATGAAAAAAAGGACCTTGTAATGAGTAAGGAAAATATCAATGTTGCATTAATAGGAAATCCAAATACTGGAAAAACATCGGTATTTAACCAACTTACGGGTTTGAACCAACAGGTGGGAAATTATCCAGGGATTACTGTTGAAAAGAAAATAGGTTTTTGCAAATTATCGAATACCATAAAAGCCAATATCTTAGATTTACCCGGAACTTACAGCCTAAATGCTAGTTCTATTGACGAAAGTGTGGTAATTGAATTATTACTCAACAAAAACGACAAACTCTTTCCCGATGTAGCATTAGTGGTTTCCGAAGTCGAAAATTTGAAGCGAAATTTATTGCTTTTCACCCAAATAAAAGACTTAGAAATCCCGACTATTTTGGTCATTAATATGTCGGACAGAATGCAATACAAAGGAATTTCATTAGATATTCCGCATCTCGAATACCATTTGAAGACTAAAATTGCTTTAATCAGTTCTCGAAAAGGAGTTGGAATCGAAGCTTTAAAGCAACTCATCATCAATTATAAATCCCTCTCAAAAGAGCCTTGTGTAAACGCTTCTAGTATTGACGAGGATTATTTTGCCAATCTCAAAAAAACATTTCCTAATCAACTATTGTATAAATTATGGTTAGTCATCACACAGGATGTGAATTTCTTGAATTTAGAGCGAAATGAAATTCGGGGAACCTATACCAAATCGCATTCTGATTTAAAACGCTTACAACAAAAAGAAACTATCAAACGCTATCAGTTTATTAATGAAGTACTCAAAGAAGGTCAAAAAATCGATCTCTCTATTGCCAAAGATTTCAGAAGTAAACTCGATCGAATTCTAACCCATAAATTTTGGGGATATGTGATTTTCTTTTTCATCTTATTCGGAATTTTCCAATCTATTTTTGAATGGTCAAAAATCCCTATGGATTATATCGATACAGCTTTTGCTCAATTAAGTTCCTTTGCAAACGAAAAGTTACCCGCAGGTAGTTTTACCAATTTAATTTCGCAGGGAATTATTCCTGGCATTGGTGGAATATTGATTTTTATTCCCCAAATCGCCTTTTTATTCTTGTTTATTTCCATTCTCGAAGAAAGTGGGTATATGAGTCGGGTGGTTTTTTTGATGGATAAAATCATGCGAAAATTTGGTCTTTCGGGCAAAAGTGTTGTGCCTTTAATTTCTGGAACCGCCTGTGCTATTCCTGCGATTATGGCGACCCGAAATATCGAAAACTGGAAAGAACGATTAATTACTATTTTGGTTACACCATTTACTACTTGCTCGGCTAGATTGCCGGTTTATGCCATTATCATTGGGTTAGTAATTCCTGATGAGCGCGTTTTAGGAATCATCAATATGCAGGGAATGACCTTGATGCTGTTGTATCTTTTGGGTTTTGGTATGGCCATTTTATCAGCTTATATCCTGAACAAGGCCCTTAAACTCAATTGCAAAACTTTTTTTGTGGTCGAAATGCCCAATTATAAATTACCAATGTTCAAAAACGTTTCGATAAATGTTATCGAAAAAACGAAAGATTTTGTTTTTGGAGCGGGTAAAATTATCCTATCTATTTCTATTGTTTTATGGTTTATGGCTTCGTATGGCCCTGGCAAAGAATTCAATAACGCCGAAAGTATCATCAAGTCTAAAACAGCAAACAGTACAGTTTCTGATGCGGATTTAAACAATAAAATTGCAGCCTTTAAATTAGAAAACTCCTTTATTGGCGTGATGGGAAAAACAATTGAGCCTGTAATATCACCTTTGGGTTACGATTGGAAAATTGGTATTGCTATCATCAGTTCGTTTGCGGCAAGAGAGGTTTTTGTGGGGACATTGGCTACGATTTATAGCGTGGGAAATAATGATAACGATGATACTATAAAAAATAAAATGGCTGCAGAGGTTAATCCCCAAACTGGCGAAAAAATATTTAATTTTGCTTCGGGAATATCCTTATTGTTATTTTATGCTTTTGCGATGCAATGTGCCAGTACACTTGCCGTCACGAAAAAAGAAACCAATTCTTGGAAATGGCCTTTGGGACAGTTGATTTTCATGAGCGGATTTGCATATCTAGTAGCTTTGATTGCTTTTCAGGTTTTAAAATAATTTTAGCGTAATTATTGAATGCAAACTGTAATGAAAAAAATCTGTCTTTTCTTAATTTTGTTATTTTTGAGTAATTTAGCATTGAATGCTCAAGCCATCGATAAATCTAAAAATGAATTAAACTCAACCAAATCCAAAAGTTCAAAAATTGTTGGAAAATCAACCGATTCAAATTCTAGTTTTACTGATTCCGATAACATTGGTTTATTCTTAGAACTTTTTGGGTATGTCACCTTTGGCGTTTTTAAATATGGATTGGTTGGTGATTACACAACCGAAAATCATTTAGGCTATAATCTCAATTCGCATCCTTTTTCTCAAAATGGCAGAGGAAATTATTCTAAGACTGATTCTTTGAGGACCAAAAATTTCAGACTTGATCTAGAAAATCAGTATCTTTCAGGAGGGAATTCATTTGACGGTAATCACTTGGAAGTAACCATAAGACCATCTAAAAAAATATATTTCAAAACTGATTATTTTGAACTATTTGACAAAAATTTATTTACCAATCAAACGGATCGCATTTCATTATTCTATTTCAATTTGGCGTATGATCGGGTTCGCTTACCCAATTTTAATTTAGGCTGGACTTTTGGCGCCAGTTATGTAGGAAGTGGTGTTGACAAAGCTGGGTTTTCTTATGGAGTCAATGCGACCTATTTTTTGCAGCATAATGTAAGTGTTTCTATAGATACAAAATGGTCGTCAATAAATCAGAATCCAGCAAATAGTTTGGAATTGAAAGGGAAATACTTTCGCAAAAACTTTTTTGGAAGTTTGAGTTATAATCGATTAAAGATTGCATCACCAGTTTATAATTTAATTGGCATTGGCGGCGGCATTTATTTTTAAAATTAATAACTATGTACCAAGAAATATTAAGCTTTAGTGCACTTGGAATTGCAATTGCTTTTTTGTTTAAAAAATTCTTTCTCAAAAAGAAAAAATCAGACAAAAACTGCGGTGACGACTGTAATTGTCATTAAGTTTATTACTTAAAAAATCTAAAAATTGAATTGTTAGTTTTATATTTGATTAAACCTTTGTATCGGTTAGTAGTCAAAAACGCAATTTATTCTGAATAGATTTAAAATCACTACCAGAAATGCTTAGAAAAATAACAACGGTCTTCTTATTTTCTCTAATAAGTTTTTCCAATTACGCTCAAAAAAATGTAATTTTAATTATCGCCGATGATTTAGGCAAAGATTACTGCGATATGTACTCTGATCATTCGCCTAAAGTGGTGAAATTACCCAATGTAAAACGGCTTTTAGCCCGAGGCGTTCTTTTTAACAACATGTGGTCTAACCCTTTGTGTTCGCCTACTCGTGCTGGTATATTAACCGGAAGGTATAGTTTTAGAACAGGTGTTGGCGATGTGGTTGATGGCAACAATCCAAAATTAAACCTAACCGAAAATACAATTCCGAAAGTATTAAATCTGTATTCGCCTGGTGGAATTTCAAAAGCCTGTATCGGAAAATGGCACTTGACTTCATTCGCGTCTACTGCCTATAATTATCCTATTACTCTAGGTTTTGATCATTTTGAAGGGAGCCTTACCGGAGGTTTAGGACAAACTATTGATGCATTTTTCAACTGGACAAAAATAACCAATGGCACTAAAACAACCTGTACCAACTATGCCACTACCGAGAATGTAAATAATGCCATTTCGTATTTGAGTAGCCAGCCGTCGACAAAACCATTTTATTTGCAACTGGCATTCAATGCGCCACATACGCCATATCATTTGCCTCCTACTAGTTTGTTTGCCAATCTCAATAATTTATCAGGAACTCAAACCGATATTAATGCAAATCCGGTTCCTTATTTTCAGGCAATGACTGAAGCTATGGACACCGAAATTGGACGATTTTTTGACTATTTAATCAGTTCTGGAAAATGGAATAATACTACCATAATTTTTATTGGCGATAATGGCGATGATACTAATGTTGCACAAACAAATCCATCAAAAGGAAGCATTTATCAGGGTGGGGTTAGCGTTCCGTTTATAATTTCTGGCCCAGACGTTGTCAACCCAAACAGGATTAGTACTGCCTTGGTAAATTCAGTCGATATATTTGCTACGGTTTTAGAACTTTTTGGTGACACCAACTGGCAAAGTCAAATTTCTTCAACAATAGTAGATAGCAAAAGTTTAATGCCTATTCTTTTAAACACAGCCACAAGTTCAAGATCAACTGCATTTACCGAAATTTTTAAGGTTACCCCTGTTGCGGGTGATGGTAAAACGATGCGAAACACAGATTATAAACTGCTTAAATTTGATAATGGTACCGAGAAATTTTTCAACCTAACCACGGACCCAAACGAAAGTAACAACTTGCTTACTAGAAGTTTGAATACTGAGCAAACGGCAAATTACACAGCACTTTGCAACGAAATGACAACTTTAGTTGGGGCTGCTACTTATTGCAACGCTCTATATTTAAATACCGAAAGTTTTGAAGAAAATAAAAATCTAGTATTTCCTAATCCGTTTCACTCAACCATACAATTAAAATCCACTTCTGGAAACGAACAGTACGAACTGTATTCTAGTTTTGGACAGTTGATTTATAGCGGTTCGATGATCGAAAAACAAGATGTATCGGCTTTGCCTAATGGGGTTTATTTTCTAAGAATAAAAGATACAACTACGGTTACGGTTAAGCTTGTTAAGGAGTGATTTCGAGCTTGCTTGAAGTTTACACTAAATGGTTTTAAAACCAAAATAGTATTACTCCAAACCAATCCAATCAATGAGCAATTCGAAATCTTCTTCTTGTTTGTTAGCTATCAAAAAACTCAATTGTTCAATACTCTCAAAATTAAAATTTAGGATATCTAATTTGCGCCCTCTGAATTGAGGATAAAATGCGGCGATGGGTAACTTGATAGTTTCCCATTCTGTTGAAGTAGCAAATGGGTGTACATAAGACTCAGACTGAGAAACTGCCCCCTTTAAACGTAATTCATAAGACTTTCCATCGCCTTTGACACGCAAAACGATATACTTTTTTTCTTGGGTAAGTGGTATGGATTTGTTCCAATGCATCGAGGCAAACCCGCCGTTGTTTGCCAGTGACACATGACCTGAAAATTGCCCATGTCCAGCAGCAGAAAGCCTCAAGGAACTTGAAGAAACGCCACCCATAACACCATCGTTGACAACGCGCCATTCTTTAACATTAGTATCAATTGAAAAATTATAAATCTCGTCCATGTTTGATTTGTTGAATAAGCTAACGGTTAGTAAAAGTAAGAGATATTTCATCAATTGTCATTATTTAATGCTTCTGTAAAAACTAATTAGTTCTATTTTTGTTGAGGTTTTTGTTGAGGTTTTTAAACAGTTTGACGTTCCGCCGCTTTGAGATGGTGGGGATTTGTATTTATCGAGTCAACCTTTTTCAGGACAACTCATGATTTAATAATTATTTTTCAAATTATATAAGGCTACTTAAATATTCCTCAGCTGTCATAATTGGAATTGTAGAATTCTTAAAATCTTTTCCGTTTCTAGTTATAATTATTGAGCAGTTAGATTGTAAAGCAGTAAAATATTGAACAGCATCTTCAAAATCTTTGAAATTCGAATTCAACGCTTTGTCAATTGTTTCTTCGTTAACCTCACAGACCTCACAGATTATTTTAAATTTTCGAAGTTTATTCAGAACAGATTTGGCAGTTTCATATTTATTCAAAACATAATCTATAGTCGTGAATGAAAGAGGTGAGACAATTAGAGTAAGCTTTTTTTGGTCAGCCAAGGTAGCAACCTTAGCAATAGAATCAAAAAAAGGAACTCTTTCTCCCAACAAATCTAATATTACGTTGGTATCTAAAAATATCCTGCTCATTTGTATTTTTGTTCTAAATAATCAGCACGATCTTTTTTATAATCATAATCAGCTGGAATTTTAATTCCTGATGAAAGACTTTTTACGAACGGCGAAATTTGTATGTCATTATTTGTTTTATCTGAAGTCAAAGAATTAAGGTAATTTTCTATAATTCGAGATAAGCTTAATTTTTTTTCAGACGCATAATGTTTAGCTTTTTCAATTATCTCTTGGTCAAGCTTTAATGTGAGTTTAGTATTCATAAGGTAAAATGTTTATACGTACAAATATATAAATTTAGGACGGAATAAATGTGAATTTCGATTTTTTTTGCTATTACTTCCAACGTCAGTTCGTGAAAAAACTTTCGATTAACCGAAAACGGCAATAAGTCAAAACAACCTTACCTGTTGCCTTTGCTTCTAATTCGAGTTAAATATATCTTTCGATGCTTCATTGAGTAGTTTTTATGAGTCTGTTGGTATTACACATATAAATAACATTACAATTAAAAAGTCATTGCTAAATGAATAGCTTCTGCTGGAATAGATGGAACTTTAATACTTTGTATTATCCCTTTACCCAGATCGCTCGGATATAAAAACCCTCTCGTTATGGATAGCGCAGAATTGCATTCTGTGCCCATTCCAATTTATTGTCATATAAAACAACTTCTAACTCCTAATCTACAACCCGATTGGTTCGGTTATTTTCATATTTTTTTGCTCTCGTTTTTGGGCACAGAATGCAATTCTGCGCTATCGAACATTAGATGATTATATATATCCGAGCCATCGGGTAAGCTTGGGAAAAAAAATTACTGGCGCAAGTTGCGAAGCGTATGTGTTTTTTCTAAAAACTGTGCCAGTGATTTTTTTTGGAGTGTTGGCAAAGGAGTGCCATTTGAAATTTAAAACGTCCTATTTACCACCGAACGAAAAAGATTTCTCTCGCTATTGAAAACGTAATTAGCGAAAGGAAGCAAACAAATATTTGAGTTTAGGAATACTTGAGATTGTTTCGTCGATTCCTCCTCACAATGACAGTTATTGGATAGCTGAATGAGATTATTATTATTTATTCTTGATTTCCTAAAAACATTTTACCACTTATTGTTAGTCTATATTTTTGGTCTGGTGCTGTTGGAATTTTAGGGTTTGTTTTTTCAATCCATTATAATTGCTCTAATGGTTTTAGATAATTGTCTCTGAATGTTTTTTTGTTTGTATAGCCAGCAGCATTCATAATGTCATCTAATGATAGAGGCTCGGCAACTAATGATAAAATAGCAATTATGTACCTAATTTTTTTGTGGATTAGGTTGGTACTTTTTTAATTTCTTCTTTATCGATAGGCTGATTTTTAGGCCAATCAAGACTTTCTAGCTTGGTACCTTTTTGTGACCAGCTTGGTACTAAATTTAAAAGGCACTCTTCCCAAGTAGCATCAAATAGTTCTGAATCAACATTGAATTTACTTAATGAAATTTATAAAATAGATTACTATTTTATAAATCAAAATGGTACGCACAAGTATATTGTTATTTGTTAATTATCCAATTTACGGATACAATTCTATCGTAGACTGTTTTTAAAGTTCTAGTCATTTTTTCTTCAGTGGGTAATTCTCCATAGACTAGTTCCTTAAAAGTAGTATTATAGGTATTTCGCATTTGGCTCCATGTATTTTCAATATCTGCATAAATCATTGCTGTAGCAGGATGATTATCAAGCCAACTATTATTGTTCTTAAAGCTTATTACATCATCATTTGCCACTATTAGTAAGAGCTTATCAAGTCCAGGAGAATTAAAAAAAGTATTGACTTCTTTATTATCCAGTAATTTATCAATGTCATATACGTGACGGATTTTATTATTCAAATCGGTAATTGGGTCATTGGTAAATGAAAATCGCATTAAGCTCATAATTTTTTCACAGAGCGTGCGTACCAGACTTAATACCTGCACTTCAAAAGGATTAAGTTTGTATTCTTCAATTAATGCTTCTTGATTATTAGCCTTCATCATTTCGGTAACAAAAGAAGAAACTGTTGCTGTAGTGTATGGCTCAAAACTACCTAGCCAAGTAGATTCTACAATAATAATATCACGTACTTGACCAAATGCACCCTCAAAGGTTTTTTGATAGCTGTGTGCCGTTTTTCGAATCATTCCCATTTTATTGGTAATTCCATCGACTTCTATTTCGGGTAAAGTTTCCGCTACTATATTGGAAATTTTCTTGATTTTGGCTTTTAACTGATTGCCTGTTTCTGTATTATTTCTTAGAATAACCATATCAATATCTTCTGAAAAGCGTTCAATAATGTTGTAGCATTTTGATAGTGCTGTTCCTCCTTTGAAGACGGCTTCTTTCCCAATATCTGCTGTGAAAATACGGTTGAGAGCTAATGTAACCCAGTAATCTTTTTCAATATAAATTTCTGGAATTCCTTTTTGCTGCGCTGTTGCCAGTATAGCATCATTGTAAAGTTCTTTATTTTCGTGTAGTGTCATATTATATTCCAGTTTTTTGCATTGGGTAAAATAGTTTCTGCAATATTGTATTCATACTGAGACAACGGATTCAGGCTCTCCTTTAATGGTTTTACGTCTTCAGAAGTTATAAAATTTTCTAGTATTGCCCCTAAGATAGCACGAACCCGAGGTGGGTATTTTAGACCGTATTTTATTAGTAACGTTTTATCTTTTTTCTCCCATTTTTTGATTCTATCTGCTAAAAGTAATAATCCTGATTTTTTATCCATATCAGGGATTTGCTTAAAATCTTTTAGTGCATCTAAAATTTCTAATATGTAGTAGTTTTTATCCGAAACATCAATATAACTTTTAACCGGTTTACCTTTTATATTTCCTATGGAAGCAAAAATTCGTTTATCCCGACTGGCGATTTTAATTGTTTTTGGCACTTGGGTTGTTAAACCTAGTTTGTTGTATAAACTTAAACCTGTTATGTAGGCAATTCTTTTGTCGTTATCGAATAAATAGTTTTTTAATAGTTCTTCTTCTCTGGGCATTAGTTCGCCAAAAATGGTTTGCTTGGGTTTATAGAATACTCCAGTTGAAACCCGTTTTATCACCTCTTTTTTTATTAAACGCTCTAATGCTTTTGCAGTAGCGGCATACTCATCAGCCTTAACAGAAAGTGTCTGATAGGTGAATGTAGTACCTATTGGCAGGTTTTTAACTTTGTCTTCTATTTTTCTTGAAATAGTCATGCTCTATAATTAGATGACAAAGATATATAATTATTATATATGTCAAGTAAACGAAGTCATATACTTGACAAAATATTTAATTTTATGATTGTTACCTTATAAATTATATTAACCTATTCTTGTTTTTATTTTTTGGTCTTCTAAAACTTTTTCATTGAGCTTTTTTAAAACTCCAATACTCAAAGGATACCAAGTTTTATTATAGTCTTTTAAGCCCCTATCAATTATGTAATCTTTTATCAATTGACCTGGTCCATTATAGATAACTTCTAAAGTGGCATCTTCATTGATGTGAACTGCTATAAAATACTCCGGATTGAATTTAAACGAATATGAAAAATTATATTTCATACTTGCTTTTACTTGTATTTGACGCTTGGTATCTATTTCATAACAATCATAACAAGGATTGTTTTGCGGATGTAGATCAACATTAAAATATTTTTTTACTAATGCTTCCCCAATGTCTCCAACCAACCGACCATCTAAAGGAAAACCAAGTTTGTATTTGTCTCTTAAATTTTCAGTTATTTTTAGCAAAGCTATTATTTCGTTTTGCATGAATTTAGTATCATCAAAATTAAATTTTATTTTTTTCTAAAAAACTTGATTTTCTAACTGACTAAATATTTGTAATTTTCTAAACCGTTATTAAATGCCAAAATTGTTAATATTGGATGAGTTTCTTAGGTATAATTAAATAAAAACTATTTTTTTTTAGTTGCTACAAGACCTATTGCTTTAAGAGTATTTATTTTTTAAAATACAAAGCACCTATAATACTGCCATAACTACTAAACCTAATAGCTTGTACGTTATTTGGGCCAGCTTGATCCCAAACACCTTCCTGAATTACAGCACCACCCAGATCGCTCGGATATAAAAACCCTCTCGTTATGGATAGCGCAGAATTGCATTCTGTGCCCATTCCAATTTATTGTCATATAAAACAACTTCTAACTCCTAATCTACAACCCGATTGCTTCGGT
>NZ_JBJXDQ010000122.1:0-19229 GCF_046155325.1 Flavobacterium sp. | reverse complement strand
ATGGAGCGAGATTCACTTTGTCAGAAGCGGCGAACCAATTGTTTTGTTCTTCGACAGAAAAAAATTTTCTTAAAATAGGTGTTTGAAAATCTATTCTAGTATTCAGTTTTTTTTCTAAACCTAAAAGGAACTCATTCATCACCTGCAAATGCTCTTTGGCCTGTCCTACCTCGCTAAATCGCTTTAAAATAACCGGATTGTATAATCCCGCCGCAATTTTTGATGAGTTTTGTGAATTATCAGCTAACACTAAAATAGATTTGTTGTTTTGCAAGGCAATTTCAGAGAATGAAATCCCCGCTAATCCAGAACCTATTATTAAGTAATCTAACATTTAGAAATATATAAAATCAAATTAGAACCAAACAAAAACAGAAATAATCATAGACTTTGTCTTGACTTCATCAAAATCAGACAAAAATACTTTTTAATATTCACTTTATCTATATTGACTACAATTTCTATTTAAAAAACGAATCTTTAAAATTAAATCCACAAAAAATAAAAAAAAACAAAAGTAGGTATTGTATTATAAATATTTTACTTATCCTTGTAAGGAAATATCTTTTTTACACCTAAAATTAACACTAATTGAAGTTACTAATTCCGTTTTTAAACAAAATAATATGTGTTCTATTTTTAGTTGTCGTGACAGCTGGACTTATCAATACCAATTATTTTTATAGCGCAACTTCTACTGCTTATTATGCTTTTTGTATGAGCGCATTAATACTAGTAATAATTACCCCCCCATTTATATTTAACTGACAGTAAGGTAACTATATTCAAAAAACCAATTCTATTCTTTGGACTATGGTGCTTGTATGTAGTAGGGTATTGCCTTCTAGAAAAGGGCTCTACCCTATTTACTATTTATATCATTGTACATTATTTTTTACTTATTTGTAGTGCAACTCTTTTTAGCCTTCCCAATTTTAATTTTAAACGTTTTTTTAGTAGTATCGCTGGACTCGCATTCCTAGAATCTATTTATTGTATAATGCAATATTTAGGATGGTTTGAAAGTCAAAATACCCTTTTTACTGTAACAGGAAGCTGTATTAATCCTAATGTAACCGCTATGTTTTTAGCTCTTACAGTTCCCATTTTTTTGTTTTTATTTCGAAGTAAATACCGGAAAATATATCAAATAGGATTCATTATATTACTAATCGCTTTGTTACTGTTGCAATGCCGAGCTGCACTTATAGGAGCAACCTTAGCCATCGTAGTGTTCTATAGTTTAGAATACCATTTTGTAAGTTGGTTAAAAAATAAGAAAAATGGGGCTACAGCTAAAGCACTATTTGTTTTAAGCCTACTCATTATTATTCCTATGAGTATTCATTTGTATAATACCAAAAAAGCCTCAGCAGACGGCAGAAAATTTATTTGGAAACTATCCACTGAAATGGTTACCCAAAAACCTATTATTGGATATGGTTATGGGTATTTTTCAAAAGAATACAACCTATTTCAAGCGGATTACATCCAAAAAGGCAAAGCTAGTTCTGAAGAAATGGAGAACGCTGGTCCCGTATTTATGGCTCATAATGAATTACTTCAAAATGCAGTTGAAGGAGGAGTAGTTGGACTTACATTGATACTATTGTTTTTTGGCTCACTCCTTTTGGCTCTAAAACAAAGGAAAAAAGATATTGAAAATAAAACGAATAATATAAACAATGTTGATGCTACTAGTCAGAAAAAAAACTCTTATTTCAATTTAAGCTACGCAGGTGTAATCGGTTTTATGGCAATGTCTATGGTCAACTTCACTATTCAAAACATACCCGTGATGAGTTTGTTAACCCTATATGCCGCTATCATTTGCAGTATGCTAGAACCAATTCAACTTCCGCACTACCTAGTATTTATTAAAACAAACAACGCCATTAAATTTCTTTCTAAAACCCTAATTATCACCATCAGTTTATTTTTAGCATATACTCTTTTTGGAATTGCGAAAGCTGACAGTCAAAACAAAAAGGCTTCATTGCTAAAAAAAGAAAGACACTATGAACAAGCTTTACTTATTATGCCCAGTCTGGAACCGTATTTAAAAGACGACAGCGACTATTGGAAAAATTACGGGAATTTGTATTACCAAACACACAATTACCCTGTAGCAATAGCGTGTTTGAAAAAGGGAAAAGAAACAGACGCTTCCCCAGAACTGTATTTAGGACTAGGGGTTTGCTATGAAAAACTAAACCAATATCCAACCGCAATAGCTCAGTATACTCAATTGATAGCACTACATCCTTCAAAATTTGAATATCGTTATAGACTTATGAATGCCTATGTACAGAATAAAAATATTGAAAAAGCAATTGCGGTAGCCAATGAAATAATCACACTCAAACCAAAAATACCTTCAAAAAAGGTAAACCAATATAAATATGCCGCAAATGCATTGTTGCGCAATCTTAATGTTCCTAAAAAACAAAATCCATTTGAACTATGATCTTTATCGAAAAAATAAAACAAACAATTCTAATTCTCGCCCTTGTTCTGCTCCCTTATTTAGCCTTTGCCCAGCATCCAAAATCTGTTGAAGCGGTATTGAAAAAAGCGGGTAAAAACAGAATTGAACTTGAAAAAGCAATACGTTATTGTAAAATAAGTGGAAACCCTCTAAAAATAAAGGCAATGAACTTTTTAATAGCCAATATGGATATCCATTTTTCTGCTGATTATTATTGGGTTGATAAAGTAGGTAAAAAAATTAATTATAACGAATTAGTCTACCCAAATTTTGAACAAGCTTTAAAGGCTTTTGAAATTTTAAAAAATAAAAATCCAGGTATTCATCCAAAAACGGTCATATATAAAGACATTGAGAAAATAAAGGGGGATTTTTTAATTCAGAATCTGGAAAATGCTTTTAAAGCATGGAATTCATCCATAATAAAGAATATACCATTCGAATCTTTCTGTGAATATATTTTGCCATACAGGGTAAGTGTAGAACCAATACAAAACTGGCGAAATCCCTATAAGAACAAGTTTCGATGGCTGAATCAAAAAGTGAAAACCGAAGGTTTGAAATCGGCATTGTTGTATGTAAGAGATGATTATGTCACTTGGTTTACTAACACTTACGGTAAAGAGGCACGCAAAGAACCATTACCACGATTGGGGGCACTACAGCTTTTATTAAGGAAACAGGGTTCTTGCGAAGACATTGTAGATTTGGAAGTTTTTACTATGCGTTCTCAAGGAATTCCTGCCTCTGTAAATGTTATTCCATACTGGGCAACCGCAACCGGTAGCCATTTTGTAAATACTGTTTTTGATTCTAAGATGCATCCCATAAAATTTGACATTCATAATTCCAAGCCATTAAATGAAGTGTTAAGCAGAGAGCCCTCGAAAGTGTTGCGATTGACCTATTCTAAACAGCCAGGAATATTAGCCAGTTTTGAAAGCAAAATCAATATACCATCTGGGATTTTACGCACTCAAAACTATATCGATATAACTAAAGAATATTGGGAAACCACAGATATAGACTGTACATTATTTGCCTCTGCTGCTAAACCTAAAGTTGTTTATGCCAGTGTATTTAATGGTTTGAATTGGAAACCTTGCTGGTGGGGAAAAGTCAAGGAAGATAAAACCACTTTTAGTTCCATGTGTAAAGGTACAGTTATACTTCCACAATATTACAGCAATGGTAAGTATACAACTGCTGGCTATCCCGTTGTAGTAAACAATAAAAAATCAACACTATTAATGCCTGATGAATTGCAAACCCGATATGTTTTGATAAGTGAAATGCCAAGTTATTTAAAATTCAAACAAGGCATTACTTATAAATTATTTTATTGGAACAAAAGCTGGAAACTCATAGACATTAGGGTTGCCGAATCCAATACACAATCTATGCTATTTACAAAAGTGCCGAAAAATGCTTTGCTGCTATTTTTAGCCAGTGATTCAAAACATTTAGAACGTCCTTTTATAGTTAACGATGACGGTAACAGAACCTGGTTTTAAACAATAAAAACAACCCTTAAACAAATTATAAAATGAAAACAAGAAATAAATTTTTACTCTTTTGCTTTTGCTTACCATTTATCAGTAATGCCCAACTTGATGCTAATGTTGCTAAAGAATTTCCCGCCCATATTGTTTTTAAAATCAATCAGGTAAACAAAAAAATAGATTTATCAGTTGAGAGACAGAAGGCATTAGGAAATTACTTGCTTCAAAATGAAAAAATTGCCAATGAGAGTCTGGCTAAAGGTGAATCTTTAGAAAAATTAAAACAGTTGAATAATCTATCCAAAGAAAATTTAAAAAATATATTAACCCCAACTGAACTTGATAATTATTTAGCTGCTAATGACAAAACCAATAAATTATTATGGGCAATAAAATACAAGAATCAGTTAAACTTAAACAATGTTCAATTAGAAAAATTACACCGAGAAAATGATTATTTAGATTCCATTTCTAAAACCCCCAACTTTGATAAAGAAACCCAAGGCAAAAATAAAATCAGTACTATTTTATCACCAAAACAGTATTTAGCATTTCTAGCCATTTTTCATCATAAAAATGCCAAGAAAAAAACCGAAAAACAATGGGAAAATCTAAAAAATCTAAAAATAGTTTCCGTAAAAGACAGTGCTAAAATAGTCCCTACTATATACAAATATTATATTGATAAAAATAGTTTAGAGGATTTTGAATCCGATAATCTGGGGTATTTGGGTAAAAATAGTTTAAAAGATAATGCTTTAGAAAACTTCGATAAAATGAAAAAGAGTTTTGCTAGAAAAAAATTAGAACTTACAAAACCAGCTATTTTAATTAGGGCAGATATGTTAACCAATACTGATTTCAGTAAAGACCAATTCTCCATTGCCATCAAATATGAGAAAGAGTTAAGCCTTACAGCTATCCAAATCGACTCGTTACTGGCAAAATATAAAGAAATGGGATTATCAAAATTAAACTTCGAAACAAAATATTCTAGCAAAAAGTTTAAGGAGAGTCCCTTTGAATATAAAAACCTATCCAAAATATTAACCCCCAAACAAATGGATCTCTACTTAATAAAAAAGAACCAGAATTTAGCCAAAGAAAACTCAAAAGATAATTGGGACAAACTCGCAACAGCAGGACTTACGAAAGGTTTAGATGAAGCAACCACAATTCAAGAGTTAACTAATTATGAACTAAAAAGTTTAGTGGCAGACGAGAAAATTAAAATATCCCGCAATCAAAGAACCCTTTTTGAAAGGCGTGATATTCAAGTGCGAAAACCCGAACTTTTAAAACAGCTCGACTCCATCAAGAGAAACGAAGACACTATCAAAAGCACAAAAAACGCATTGAAATGGTAGGCTCCACAACAAAAAACGACCTCGTGATAGCACCCGTTTTTAGTAACCGCATGAATAGTCTAGAAATTAAAAACATGAATTATTAACTAACCTTTAAATACTAACACATGAAAAAAACAATCAAAACATGGGTTTCCCTCTTACTGCTTCTGGGCAGTTTGCACTGTTTTTCGCAAACAGAAACCAACCCGAACACCGAATTGTCCACTGCCCGATTACAACTTATAGCAGGCAGTAGTAATTACAATCCCGAAGCAGCGCTGGCAACTTACCAGCTACAAGCGATTCAAGGCAATGCTGAAGCCATGAACGGGCTAGGGCTTATTTATAGCCGAGGGTTAGGCCTAGCCATGAATGAAGCTCTTGGCTTAGAATGGTTTGAAAAAGCCGCACAAAACGGCTACGCCAAAGCCTATTATAATATGGCAATGCTCTACAAAAAAGGGGTAAGTGTTACTAAAGACTTGGCTAAAGCGGCAACCTATTTTGAAAAAGCAGCAACATCAGGCTATAATGAAGCGTGGCTTTGTTGGGGAGAAATGGCTAAAGATGGTCAAGGAATACCTCAAGACTATGCGCTGGCTATGAGTATCTTTCAGCAAGGAGCCAACAATGGCGATGCACATTGCATGTATGCCCAAGGTTATTTGTACTACAAAGGCTTTGGAGTACTACAGGATTATAATAAAGCGATTGAATTTTTCCAACAAGCTGCCGACAAAGGCAATGTTATGGGAATCTATATGCTAGGGTATTGCTATCGCAATGGTTATGGCGTAACAATAGATGCTGAAAAAGCCAAATATTGGCTTACTAAAGCAGCCGATTTGGGTTTTAATAGAGCCGATTTAGAATTGGCACAACCCCTAGCCGAAAATGCCACTCCTAACCAAACCAAAACCGTATCGGCAACTATACCTGAGGTAGAGAATATTACGGCAGAAATTCCTAAAAAATATAAAAAGGTAAAACAAAAAATCAACAATAATAACCTAAGCGGGATTTACACTGGACATTTAATGCGCTACGATTGGAGTGGACAAAACATATTGAGCACCACACCCATTAAAGTTACTTTAGACCAAGAAGACGAAGCCTTAACGGGTATTTGGGTAGAGCAAGATGGCGATTCAATAGCGTTTAAGGCTACTATGAAGAAAAAATTTATTGAGTTTGACGATGCTAAAATTGACCGCTTAAACCGTTATCAAGAGCCTAAGTTGGAAACCTACCAATTCAATGAGGCAAAATTGCAAGTCTTAGCTACGGATGATGCCCTGTATCTAGCGGGCAACCTGCAATTGTACAATATCAAGCAGCACGAAAACGAAAAACCTATGTATGTGATATTAGAGCACAAAATAAACCCTGACGAAAACAAACCAGACCCAGCTGCAACTGGTATCGTTTCGCATCTTGTGGTGTACCCTAATCCGGTTACTACCAATAGTTTTAAACTCAGTTTTGAACTAGTAGAGCAAACAGACATTAAGATTAAAATCTATGATTTTACTGGGTTTTTAGTGGCGAAACAACAAATCACCACAACCTCTCTAGGATTACAAGAACAAAACATAGCCTTTGATGCGCCTACAGGCAACTACATCCTGAACTTGTATTATGGCAATGAAGTAATCAAGACCATTTTAATTAAAAAATAAATACCATGAAGAAAAAATATTATATATTAGTGCTCACACTCTTGAGTTTGTTTGTGGGACAAAGTAGTTATGGGCAACACAACTATGATTGTAATTGTCAAAATACTACAACAATTGCAGGTGATGTTTTAAGCTTTATTGCTAGTATACCCGGTAATATCTATAATGGTGTTAGTTATGCAGGGGCTTGGGTTGGCAACTGGGTTAGTTCTCAATTACAGGGTTCTGGTAATTATGTTTATAATGGAAGTTCTGGAGGAACTTCTGGTGGAGGCTACGGTGGAAGTTCTGGTGGAAGTTGGGGAGGAATTTGGGGAGGAAGTTCCAGCGGAGGAGGTTTTGATGGAGAAGGTTGGGGTGATGATTTTGGCAGTGATTGGGGTGATGATGGAGGAGGAAATGAAAGCGATGGAGGAGGTTTTGGAGGTGATGGAGGAGATTATGCTGCGACATATTACCTATATTTAAATAGCCCAAAAGATTGGTATTTTGACAATGATGGCGATGGCTGGCACAGCCAAACAATAGTATCAATAAATAGTCCAGGCCCTGGGTGGATAGATGCAATAACATTAGGTTTAGATTGTGATGATAACGAACCTACAAAGACTATTGATTGTAACATTACTTATTATTTAGATAACGATCATGATGGATATGAATCAGCAACGCAAAGATCACTAACAAGCCCGGGCATTGGGTGGGAAGAAGGTGCTTCGATGGGAATTGATTGTAATGATAATGATCCAGTTATAAGGGAATGCATTCAACCCAAACCAGTGGAGGTAATTAATCCAGCTACTTGTAGATGTATAGATCCACCTAACAAATCAAAATTTAATAATGTTACAAATGTTTGGAATGTTTTAGATGGCAAAAAATGGATATTATACCAAACAAATTGTAATACTAGTGCTAGGAAACAAAATGCAGAGTCTTTATTAACTAATACAACTCCTGTAGGAGCTGGCATGCAAGCAAATACTTTTGTTGATAAGAAAAGACAAACGGAATCAGGTCAAATAACTCCTAATATAGATATGCAAAAAGCTATAGACATTGTTATAAAAAACTTGAAAGAGAACAAACCTGTTATGGCTGGCGTAATGTATGAAAGGTATTATGGAGCAGATCCTAATTTAGGTGGTACCCCTGATGACAATAACAATGTTGCTACCAATCATTATGTGACAATAGTAGGAATGGGTATTGATATTGGCAAACCTTATTTCTCGTATTATGATAATTTTGTTGAAAGCCAATTTAAAGATGGTTCACCTCGATCTAATTCAACTTTAGAATTAATAGGCACTAATACAAGTGAAAATAGATTTTATTATTATCAAGATTCTGTAGGAAATTATTATTTTTCAGATAAAACAGCTAAAACACTTGATGGACCAACTATTGATCCTAACCATAATGGCCATGGCTTTGGAAACCAATACATTCTCACTGAAATTAGAGACAACTATTAAATCGATACTTATGAAATCAAAATATTTTAGTTTTATATTTATAATGCTGTTTTTTAATTGTAGTAATACGAAAGAAGATAAAATTCTAAATAATTTTAAAGAAGAAAAAGAATATCGTAAAGATGTAGTCCAAGGAAATACAAAAAAAATGAACGATGAGGATTTGTATATCTTAAATAAAACGGAAGCCATCAATGAATTTGAGTTTAATAAAAATAAGAGGTACAGCTATGGATACAAGTCAAAAATAAATAAGGATAGTTATTTACTAACTTACTCAATGTTTTATGACTTGTCTTACGAACAATCTTCTATTTTAGGTAGTTGTTGGAGAGAATATTGGTGTATTTATCAAATAGGGGTTGGAGTTGTTTCTAAAATCAAGTTTGCTTCTAATGATCCTATCTTAACTCTTCCCGAAAAGAAAAACGGTGTTATTACTACAATATCTTATAGACCCGTATATGTAAACAAAGAAACTAAAGATGGTAATTTGATTTATCAGGAAAGAGACACTATTATTTCAAAATATAAAATTGAAAACAATCGATTTGTAGAAATAAAATAGTTCAAAAGTTGATAACCACAATTAGAAATGTGAAACTTTAAAACCAAAAAGTACAGGCTAAAGCTGTACTTTTTGTGTTTATAGCTTTTCTTTGCAAGAAATTATTCGATTTGATGAGTTAATGCTTGTTAATATTAATATTTGTTTTTATTTAATGAGAATGTATTGGTTTTATATGAATTTTTGAATATGAAAAAAGTAATATACGTTATATCCCTATTTATAATTGTATCTTCCTGCAATAGAAGAGATACTTCGGAAATAGTTAATTCTAAAAGCAAAATAACATTAGATTCAATTTCTAAATTAGAATTTAAAAGAGAAACTAAAAACATAGATTATAAAGTCTATTTCCAAGAAGCTGTACAATATTGTAAAAAAAATCAATTAAATCTAAATAAATTCATTTTAATAGACTTAGGATTGCATTCAGGTCTAAAAAGATTTTTTATTTATGATTTTAAGAAAAAAAAGGTTTTAAAATCTTTTATAGTAAGTCACGGTTGTGGTAATAATTTTTGGGGGCAAACTTATACAAAAGAAAATGCACCAGTTAGTAATGAACCTGATTCCCATTGTTCATCGATAGGAAAATATATTGTTTTGAAAAGAGGAATAAGTCAATGGGGAATCAAAGTAAACTATTTATTGCAAGGAAAAGACAAAACGAATTCAAATGCGATAAATCGTGCTATTGTACTTCATTCTTGGGATGAAGTGCCAAATAATGAAGTTTATCCAGAAGGCACTCCCGAAGGATGGGGCTGTCCAGCAGTATCTAACAAAAGTATGGAAGAAATAGATGTTGTTTTAAAAGAAAATAAAAAGGTTTTATTGTGGATTATTAAACCAGCTCCGCAAAGAGTTCTTATGAAAAGCCCCCCAATACCGCACGAATGCTTTCGTTTGGTACGTTAGTGTCTCGTCCTAAAATAAGTTTACATATTTATACTTATTCCTAAAATAGATTTACAACTCATTTTTAGTCCTGTTATTGGTTTACAATAATAGGACTTTTTTGATAATAATTCTTCCATAATTTTTCTGTTTTTATATTATTTTTATGCACTTGATTTGGAGTAAGATTTCCTATACTCATATGAGGTCTTTCATTATTGTATAATTCAACAACTGCTTCCAATAATTCTTTAGCTTCTTCTATATTATCTATTTGATAATCATTTAAATATTCCTCTTTTATTATACCATTAACTCTTTCCGCAATTGCATTTTCCAAAGGATCTCCGTTTTCTGTCATACTAATTCCTATGTTATTACTTTCTAAAAGTTTTACGTACTTATCGCTACAATACTGCATCCCCCGATCAGAATGGTGCGTGAGTTGAAAATGGCAATCTGGCCCATTTCTTAGGCCAGAGATTGCTATTTTCAACGCTTCCATAGTCTCAACAGCTTCCATGGTTTGTGCCACATGAGAACCGACAATTTTTCTTGAATAAGCATCAGTTATAAAGCTGATATATACAAATCCTGTTGCAATTTTCCAATATGTTATGTCGCTAACCCATAAATGATTTGGTTCCGTTGGAATAAAGTTCCGTATTAAATTTGGATACTTTTTAAATCGATGGTAAGAATTAGTAGTAACTGTTTGTCTTTTTCTTCTCTTGACTAAAAGATAATTTGCGGATAAAACGTCGAATAATCGATCTCTTCCCATTTTTATTTGATGTTCCAATAGAAAAGGCTGTAAAAGTTCATAAAGCTTTCTGCCTCCCATATGACGGTGGTTTTTTCTAATTTTTAAAACCTCGGATATAATCAATTCATCTTCAAAAACATATTGTTCTTGATGCCAAAAATATTGATAATATGCTTGTCGTGTTACACCAAGTAATCGGCAAAATTTGCCTAAACCAATCCTAGGATAATTGTTTTTCATCTCCTGAATTACTTGGTATTGGACTTTTTTACAATATTGATTTTAAACTCTCGTTCGGCAATTTCTATCATTTTACGGTAAGCCTCAGCTAAAAGTTGTGCCTCTTGAAGTTCTTTTTTTAATTCAGATACAGATTCTCTAGAATCTTTTTCTGATGAATTGTTTAAGGGTGGTTTCATACTTGGCAAAGGTACAATTCTTGACTTCACATAGTCATATCCCTTTTCTCTTAACCAATAAGTGAGCCGAGAATTACCAATATTATATTTTACTTCAACTTCACGTCTGGTTAAATAATCATTACATACAAATCTCTTAAATTCTTCCGAATACTTTGATTGCCATTTTGATGAATATTCCTTTGAATATCTTTCCATATTTTTACACTTTTGTGTAAACCTATTTCAGGACAAGACAGTAAATATCTCGTCAACGGATAGCGCGGAAATGCTTTCTGTGCCCAAAAACGAGGGCAGGCAAAACAAGAAAAAAAGCTACAGCTGTAAAATGGTGTAGCTTAATTATCAAAATTCATCTAAGTATTCTTTAAAAAAAATGTTACAAGTCGGGAGGCTCTATAAAGTCTCCTAACTCGTAGCTGTATAAAAAGCAACAAACAAGGGAAATAAAACAAGTATTAAAGAAATGGCTATTAAGTTGAGTGACTTTGCCAGCAGACAATGAAGTAATCAAGACCATTTTAATTAAAAAATAAATACCATGAAGAAAAAATATCATATATTAGTGCTCACACTCTTGAGTTTGTTTTTGGGACAAAGTAGTTATGCATTTGATGATGAGAATGGTAATGGATTCACAGATGAGTATGGTGAATTTAATTGGGATGCGTTTATAACTGCTTATAATATTGATAGTGACCATATCTATACCACATACGAACAAGGTATGGAATATTTAAATAGGGTTAACTCAGATAACGACCCAAGCAATGATTTAATGGTGAGGTACTTTTATGAACCTGAAAAAGAAGGTACTACAGTTACCGATTGGATCTCTGGTAAAATAGGGTATTATGATTATACGGTAGAATATGTAAACGTATATGATGAAAATGGTTACGATAGAAATGGTTATGATACAAATGGCTTTAATTTATTGGGCTTAGATTCATCTGGTCATGATATTTTCGGCATTGATGCAAATGGCAAAGATCGTGAAGGTAATGACTACAGCGGTCTTGAACGTCCAGATGATAACGATGTTGATATAGATGACCCACCTACACCTGTAATACCTCCCATACCTGTAACAATCCCGACTATCAATCCTTGTGAACAAGCAAATACTTTAAACACAAATCAAGGATTTAAAGAAAAAATAAACTTTTTAAAAACTAAAACAGACAATCCAGAGCATAAAGAATTTGGATTTTCTAAACCAAGAGTTGGAGATTACAAACCTTTAATACCTGTAGAATACAGCAATAAAGATGACCATCAGAGTTTAGATTATAAACCAACTTCAGCTGACATTGGATATATGCATTGTCACATAGAAGATTTCTATGGTGAAGATGATGAACTTAGAAGCCCAATTCAAATTTTTTCACCAAAAGATATTGAAAGTTTTCTTATCCTTTTAAATAGAAATCATTATGCTAATAATTCACTTGATGACAATTATGCAGCTGTGGTTACAAGTACTGGAACATACATCTTAACCTTTAATGGCACAATACCACATTTTACTCCGAAAGCAACTGATTATAATGATAAAGAAGAATATAAAAAATATATTAATGATAGCGGCCTGGAAGAAGGTTTTTTGTTGTATTTAAAAGAAAAAATTGGCGTTTCTGGAATCAATTTGACAAAAATAGAAAACGACAATACCATAAAAAAGATAGAACTAGATTCAAAAAATGAACTTGTTAAAAAACCTTGTTAAATAAAAAAATCATGAAAAAAATAGTAGTCATAGGATTATTAATCCTGTTCAGTCAAAATGATATTGCCCAAACAATAATACCCTTAGAACAAAATGAGGCTATTTGGAAAGCTGGTCTTGGTCGTCCCAAAAATAGTTATTTAAAAGATGTGAATAAAGTTCTGGAGAAATTTGTAGGAACTTGGAAGGGCAATTTAGACAACAAAACATATACTTTTTTTATTAACAATGAAATTGATGAATTTCGAGGCTACAAAAAGGATCGACTACTTATGCGTTATGAAATAGCTTATAATTTTCCACCCCATACAACAATTATAGACACAAGAGGGCTTCCTGATGATCATAGAAAAGTGATACATGGATTTTTGTATTATTCTGCAAGAGACTCCTATTCCTTTGACTATGATAATAACACACGTTGCGGTCAATCAGGAATTGTTTACATCAACAAAGGTCCAGATCCTGATAAAATATATTTAAAATTAGCCATAGTAGGAGATATGACTCAAGGTAAGATTCCTTGCGGTATAGATGAAGAAGCTTGGTTGCCAATAGATAAAATAATGCTCACAAAATTACCTGATCCAAGTCCCTGTAAAACAACAAAGGATTTATACTTAAATCAAGGATTTAAAGATAAAATAGATTATTTAAAGACAAAAACAAACAATACAGAACATAAAGTATTTGGATTTTCAGAACCAAGAAGTGGCGGCTATATACCGCTATTAAATGATTCAAATTCGGGTAATTGTTTACTGTTTAATCCAACTTCAGACGATATTGGATATACTCATTGTCATTTAGACGATTATGAGGATTATCTTGAAAATCCCATACAATCAATTGGTATTTTCACACCCTCTGATGTTAAAGAATTTCTTATGCTTCTAGGGCGTAATAAAACGCAGGGTAATTCACTTTCTAACATATATATATCTTTAGTTACAAGTACAGGAACGTATATTCTTACTTACAGTGGTATCTCATCAACAAATTTCTATCCATCTCTATCAATATACAAACCTTTTGATATAAAAATATACAAAGAGTATATTCAAAAGTATCAAAAAGAAAGAGGGTTTTTAATATACATAAAAGAAAAGATTGGTATTACTGGTATCAATTTAACTAAAATAGAAAACGATACTACTATAAAAAATCTCGAACTAGATTTAAATAATGCACTTATTACTAACCTTTGTCAATAGAAAAATTATGAAAAAAATAGTATTTATAGGATTATTAATCCTATTCAGCCAAAAAGATATTGCCCAAACAATAATACCTTTAGAACAATATAAAACCATTTGGGAGGCTAATCAAGGACTTCCTGATAATAGTTACGTAAAAGATTTAAATAATATTATGGGGCGATTTTTAGGAACTTGGAGATACAATGCAAACGGTTTAGCGTATATTTTTATTATTACAAAAGAAACGCATACTTTTTTTAATGTCAAAGCAGATCAACTCGTCATTAATTATACAATCGGTAATATATCAACCGGACAACTGTTTGTAGATACGAGAAAACTTTCAGTTACAGATGAAAAGATAACAAAAGGGTTTATGTATTATCCTGAAAAAGATGGCTTTCTCTTTGATTATGTTTATAATGAAGGATGTGGTCAAATAGGACAATTGTTTATTAGACAAGAAGCGCCCACTTATATATATTTGAATCTAACATTGATTGGAGATACAAAGCCAATTATTATTGATTGTGGTACAGACTTAAATTTAACGCCACCACACAATAATAGAATAACACTTGAAAAACAAACATTTTAAGTAAAGCTAGATTACTTGTATATACAAAACGTTAGCCCATGCTGCCGCCCGAATTCTTTCGGGTGGTTTGCTAAACTAGAGTAACAATTATAGCAATTAACTTATAGAAATATCAAAAAAACTGGTTGGAATCAATTTGCTGATCAGTTTTTTCTCTATAGGTTTTCATGTTATATTTACAACATTAGCGGTAGCGGGGGTCCTACTTCACTAAACCGCTTTAAAATAACGGGATTGTATAATCCTGCCGCAATTTTAGATGAATTTTGAGAATTATCAGCTAAAACTAAAATAGATTTGTTGTTTTGCAAAGCAGTTTCAGAGAATGAAATCCCTGCTAATCCAGAACCTATTATTAAATAATCTATCATTTGAAGTTAGAAGTGGGAGGTTAGAAATTAGAAGTTTTAAGCGACGAATAATTTTAAACAAAAAACTCTTACTGGTAGGCAAGAGTTCTATATAATTTTATGAAAAGTGATTTAATAATTCCACATATCAGATTCAAAATTCCGAATTTTTTCTTTGACTCTATCCGATTCTAATAATTGATTTTGAGCATTATCTTTCATATAACTGGCTATAGTCCTATCGCCATATACGTTTTCTTCTTGATAAATTAGGGCGTTGAATCGCCTTGAATTTAATATCTGATCAAAGGAAATTGGCATCGCAGAATTTTTATCGTTAAATGATTTTGCCTCATGCAATACATATCTTGCAGATGGGAAAAACACCCAAAATAATTCAATATAATCTTTCTCGTCACTATTCATTGTGTACACATCTGGAGTAACAGGACAAATTCCAATTAATCTATATTTTAATTCACTTTGGCGTTTATCAAAATACCAATAGCCTTTAATTTTATATTGACTCACATCCTGAGCTGTTAAATCTTGTCTTACAATATATTCTGGAGAAATAGGAGTCCCTGCATTAATTTGCTCTATTCCAGCATCGGTTGTGTCGATTCGAGTCAAAGATGCTTTGATATCATTAAAAGTCTTTTTGGTATTAAAATAACTATCTGAATAGACATCAGTAATTTCTCCACTACGAATTGCTTTTGTCAAAACATCATATAAAGAACGTCTGTCCGACCCAATATTAGCTGTGTCTACAGGAAAATATAGTGGAAAATTAACTCTTTCGCTCAAATCTATAATTTCCCAAGTAATTTTACCCATTAATATATCTCTGTCATTTATATAACCATATTCTAATGGCTTGTCATTGTCGGCAATTAACTCATCGGCTGTTTTAATTCCTATTTCCTCTGGAAATTTTGCATTTAGCAAATTAGCCTGAGCAAAAGAAATCAAACTTATCATAGAAGTAAAAACTATTAAAAATTTTCTTAGATTCATCATAATATTTTAAATAAGTAATTGAAGCAACTTTTTTTAAATTCTTTCTTATTGTATTTCGTAAATAACCGGTGCTGTTCTAGGTAATAAATAACTACCCGCTCCAACTAATTTAGTTTTTATTTCAGAAATAGTAACTTGATCCCCTCTTCCTGCTTTAGAAAGTACAGCTTTGCACTGTGCATTCAATTTGTTTCCAGAAACAACTACAGTTGGCTGACCCGCTACTTTAAAATTAAAACCAACAACATTTAAACCTACTTCAAAATCGAAATCAAGTAATTTAGCACCTACTGTCGACATTTCTAAACTTGATTTAGGTCCTTTTACTACACCCATTTCTCCTCTTACAGTTCCAGCTGGGCCAGGAATTCCTTTTATTCTGAAAATTTTACTATCTGATACTTTTGAACCATCAGGAAGCGTTCCTGTAACATTTATTGCTACTTGGGTTCCTGCTTGTGGACTCATGCTGTATTTTCCTCCTCCAAGTTTGGTTAATCCTGGAGCAGAAGACGAAACTTTATCGTCTGATATTCCTGCAAATGATATTGTCATTGGGTTTACAACCCCACGATAAACAACATTCATTTTATCGGCTGATATTGTAGCTGATTTTGGTCTTGCCACAACAACATATTTGTCATTTATTGGCAAAGGAACTATTTTTCCGTTTTCTTCAAAATTAAAAGATCCAGTTATAGGATGTTCTCCAATACTGCCAGAACCAAGTGAAAAACTTGCTTGGCCAGCTTCGGCTTTCAAACTTACATTGTTAACAGTTACTGATTTAGCAATTAATTTTGGATCAAATTTTCCTAAAATAATTTTTCCTTTAACCGCTTCTCCTTGAAAGAAAACTGATTTTTCAAGAACTACAATGGGTTGGTAAGCTGTTAGCGAAGCCGCAGCAATTAAGTCAGATTGAAACATTGACGCCATTACATCACTTTCGGTTGCTTTTACATCAGCTTGCAATTGTGTTAATTTAGTAACCGTTGCAATTAAAGGATAGCCTTTATAGTTATAGTTTATCCAAGGCTCTGGAATTATCTCATCCTTCTTTTTTACAGGATTTGTTGCAAATCTCTTTTCAATTTTATCTATTTCAACTTCGGGAAGTTTACTACCAGCAATTACTTTGATTTGTCCAGGAAAATTTTTAATTCTTTCTAAAAACTCTTTTCCTTCTTTAGAGGTTCTTTCACCTTTAAAAAATAATCTATCTACTAAATCACCTTTGTCCATTTGCTCGTAATTAAAATTTCCTTGAGCATCTTTTTCAGTTTTTCTGGTAATGTCTGTTTTAATACTTTCTAAATAATCACAATATTCTTTCGAAATTTTTCTGATTTTCTCTACTATGAGCTTTTTTTCTCCGTATTGTCCTGGTTGATCAACTGCTTTTTGAGATAATTGTTCAAATGAAGCCTCATTTCTACCGTCTGTGATTGAATTAGATTCGATGATTTTAAGATTTAAAATCCCGAAGCCTGCCAATACTTCTTTGGACATATTTAATGCTAACATTGCGATAAAAACCAGATACATTAGGTTTATCATCTTCTGTCTAGGGGTAAGTTTTCCTCCTGCCATATTTTCTAATAATTAGTTATTATTTATAGTTATATTTTGGAACTAATTATCCTTTATTATTCATTGCAGTTAACATTCCACCGTAAACGTTATTTAAAGACGATAGGTTAGAAGTTAGGGATTGCATTTGTTCTTTTAATTTTATATTATTCTCTACAACCTCATCGTTTACCTGAGCATTTCTGGCGGCACTTTGTAGTTGTACTTTGTATAAACTGTTTAAAGATTCCATATTTGCGGCTGCAAGTGTTAACTCTTCACTATACTTTTTAGTAGATGCGATTGCATCAACAGTAGGAGAAATTCCTTTGGCTGCCGATTCGAAATTTTTAATACTATTCCCTAAACTCGACATTAATTCACCATCAATTTTTGCTTCTTTAAGCATAGCGTCTAATTTTTGTGACAATAATCCTTGTGAATCAGAAGCCATTTCTATTTTTTTGATTTTAAATGTTGCTGATTTTGCATCTATCAATTCGGGATATACATTCTCCCATTTGTATTCATCATCAACAGGCTCAAATGCAGAAAGAGCAAAAATCCCTGCTTCTACTACAAGACCAATTGTAAGCATTAAGTTTCCAGTAATAAATCCAAACTCAAGGTGAGTTATTTTGAATAACGCTCCAATAATTACTACTGCTGCACCCATTCCGTAAGCAAAATTCATTTGTTTTTTGTTCAATAAAGACATAATAATATATTTAAAAGGTTAAGTTTAATTTTGTTTTCTAGAATTAATTTTATTGGTTGTTTTGTTTCCCATATAATCTTGAACGGTTCTAAAACCAATATAACTTCTGGCTGTATCTGCATATTCATGATCTCGGGTACTAACTTGAAGAAAATAAGCTACATCTTTCCAAGAGCCTCCACGAACCACTTTCCGCATATTTTTATTATCTTGAACTGTTGGGTTTATTGATGAAACATATTCATAAGCATTTGGCTCGTATGATGTATCAGTCCACTCTGAAACATTACCCGCCATATTATATAAGTTGTATCCGTTTGGTTCATATGATTTTGCTTCAACTGTATACAAAGCATCGTCAGCAGCATAGTCTCCTCTATTAGGTTTAAAATTAGCTAAAAAACATCCTCTATCATTTTTTGTATAGGGACCTCCCCATGGATAGGTTGCTGATTCAATTCCTCCTCTTGCTGAATATTCCCATTCTGCTTCAGAAGGTAATCTAAAACTATTCGTTAAAACACGACCACTTTTCTTTTTACTACTTTTTATAAATGAGTTTTTATTTAATGTTCTCCATGCACAAAAGGCTTTTGCTTGTTTCCAATTTACTCCAACTACAGGATATTCTCCATAAGCTTGATGCCAAAAATAATCATTATGCATGGGTTCATTATAAGAATAAGAAAAATCTTTTATCCAAACTGTAGTGTCTGGATATACTGTTTGTTGCTCTGTTCTTATATAATCTTTTCTTTTCCCTTGTTTATCTCTTGCAGCAGCTTGAATATCCATCCATGAATAGCGGAATTTCAATTTTTTAACATCAATAGTTCTTAGTCCATTAAATGATTCGTCTATAGGCAAATACATAGAATCCATAACTTCTGTATA
>NZ_JBJXDQ010000121.1:0-2508 GCF_046155325.1 Flavobacterium sp. | reverse complement strand
TAAAAGAAATAACTTGCTATTAACAACAAAAAGTTTTGCAACTGTAATCCTCGTTTATTGACCAACCAATACAGAGTGAAAACTATGGGTAAAAACAGTAAAAAAGATAGGGAGTTAAATAGCATTGGTAGATTTTAAATAATAATGTTTTTTTAAACTATCAATTAATCTTTTTGTAAATAATTCAGCGCCCGTTTTATTTAAATGAGTTGCATTATAAAAATACTTTTTGTCATGCGACAATGAATCATTTGAATAATTATAAAATGGAATATTATATTTTTTACTATATTTTTCATAAAGTGATATTATTTCACCTCTATTTTTTACAAATTTTTGACCTTCAATATATTCGGGTGAATAAACAAACAATAGCTTTATATCTTTGGATTTACATTCGTTTAAAAATTGTTCAAATAAAATTACTGAACCTATATCTAAAGGTTTTTCATAATTTTTCATTGCTTTTTTTGCTTTATCAAAGTCCGAATTCCATTGTCTGTCTTTTGCTTGATACCCTCTTATTCTTTCAATTTTCTTGTCGGACTTATTTATTGAAAATGATGCATTGATTGCCTTCGATCTTCCTAAATACCTAAGAAGTGGAATTTCATAATCGAGTGAATTAAAAGAATTATAACTTATAGTTGACTCTTTAATTGATTCATCCCAAAGCATATAGGGTAAAAACTGATCTGAATTATACAAATTATCAATTTTTTGTAACGTAAAAACATCTAAAGAAAGTATAATCATTTTAGGTTTAACATTGTATTTTAATAATAAAGTATGCCTCAAATATTGCAACCAAAAATTATGACCATCTATACCCAAATTGTATACTGAAACATTCAAACTATTACTTATCATTAAAGGGCTTATATGTACCCACGCTCTAGAACTTCCATATATTACTATATCTGAATTTACTTTTCCTTCTAGTATTGCATTCCAAGTAGAATACTCTTTTTTAGCAAACGAATTTGATTTTTTTAAATTTTCTGATATATAATTATCAGCATAATATGATATCAAAAAAATTGGCATTAAAAAAAGGCTAATTTGTACTATAAATTTTTTCATCTTTAAAATTGAAAATAAATAAATTGTTGTTCACTACCTCCAAAATAAAAAAGTGCTAAAAGTATAGCATAGTATATAACCCATCTTAAAAATTTTGGGAAACACATTTCTAAATTTGCCAATGCAAATTGTTTTTCCCTTCCAAACCACTCAATCATAAAGAAAACAAAAATTAATATCAATAAATCTGTAGGTCTTATAGTTGGTATTGAAAACAATGATTTTGAAAATATTCCAGAAATAAATTGAACAGCATCTTCTACACTTTCAGCTCTAAAAAATATCCAAGCAAAAGTGGTCAGGCTAAAAGTAAAAAGAATCGCCAAAAACTCTTTGAATGTAGGCCAGGATTTTCCCTTAGCAACAGTTTCTATGTTATTCCTATTGTTTTTAGTAATCAAAAGAGGAATAAAAAATAGAGCGTGAAGCGCACCCCAAACTATAAATGTCCAATTGGCTCCATGCCAAAAACCACTAATTAAGAAAATAATAAAAGTATTTCTTATTTTCATTAATATTCCTACTCGACTACCTCCTAGCGGAATGTATAAATAATCCCGGAACCAAGACGACAAAGAAATATGCCAACGCCGCCAAAATTCAGCAATGTCTCTTGAGAAATATGGAAATGCAAAATTTCTTAATAAATCTATTCCAAATAGTCTTGCAGTTCCTAGTGCTATATCTGAATATCCTGAAAAATCTCCATAAATCTGTATAGCAAAAAATACAGCCCCTAATACAAGTGTGCTACCAGAATAGTCGGCTGAATTATCAAAAATTGTATTAGCAAATTTTGCGCAGTTGTCGGCAATGACCACTTTTTTGAACAATCCCCAAATAATTTGCCGTAAACCATCGATTGCCTTAGTGTAATCAAAAACCCGTTTCTTTTTTATTTGTGGTAATAAATGTGTGGCACGTTCTATAGGTCCAGCCACTAACAACGGGAAAAAGCTAACAAAAAGCGAGTAGGTAATAATGTTTCTTTCGGCTTTGATCCTATCCTTATAAATATCAATCACATACGACAAACCATGAAAAGTATAAAAGGAAATCCCAACGGGTAAAATCACTTTCAGTGTCCAAAAATTAGCTTGTATTCCTATTCCTGACAAAGCTGTGGCAAAAGAATCGGCAAAGAAATTATAATATTTAAAAACGCCTAGAAAACCTAAATTTATAATAATACTCAACCAAAACCAGATTTTTTTATTGATTTGGGTCTTGGCTTCCTCCATTTTTATTCCCGTGAAATAATCTAAGGCGGTAGAAAAAAGTAAGAGAAACAAAAACCGCCAATCCCAACAGGCATAAAAGAAATAACTTGCTATTAACAACAAAAAGTTTTGCAACTGTAATCCTCGTTTATTGACCAACCAATACAGAGTGAAAACTATGGGTAAAAACAGTAAAAAAGATAGG
>NZ_JBJXDQ010000120.1:0-12178 GCF_046155325.1 Flavobacterium sp. | reverse complement strand
GTTAACCTATTTTGCCATAGGCTTAATAAAAGAAACCTTAAATCATTTTAATGTTAGTGGAGCTGTTACTATTGACAAGTCTTTTGATGCTAAAAATGGAGTAAAATTTGATATTGAACTAAATTAGGCGCCTATAATTTAATGTTTTTTATCTGTAATAAACACACTATCATTTTTCCTTATTTTTTTATTTAAATTACTAAAAGACCTATTTATTTTGAGTACAAATAATATAGAAATATTAAAAAGAGCACTTGAAAGAGAGCGCAAAGCTAAAGAACTTGCTGAAGGTTTTGTAGAAAATCGCTTGAGGGAACTTTATCTTAATAATATACAACTTTCAAATAGAGTATTGACTCAAGAAGAATTTCAGAACGATCTTTTAGACAATCTAGTAGATGCATTATTTGTAGTTGATTTTAATGGTGACATTTTAAAAATTAATAAAGAAGCAACGAAACTTCTAGGCCTTAGTAATGATTTTAGAATAGATAATATTTCGCAATTTTCTAATAGACATAAAAAGGAAATCCACAAACTATTAGGCAAAGATTATCTTGAAAGCGAAAAGGAAGTTTTTTATTATGAATTTATAAATGCAAAAAGAGAAAAAAAATACGTTAATATAAAATCAAAAATTTTAGTTGATTCTGAAAAAATGCCCTATGCGCATCAAGCCATTGTAAGGGATGTAACTGAAAAATATTTGCTTGACTTAAAAGTACAAAAGCAACAGCAATTTGAAAAATTTGAATCACAAATAGTAAAAGATTTATTAAAGAGTAATGATATTTTTACCAATGCTTTTGACTTGGTTAATCATATTGCTGAATTTTTAAATACGTATGATTGCGTGTTTTATGGCTTTATAAACGGAGAGTTAGTTCAATTAGCAACAACAAGTAATAAATTAGACGCGAATCACATCATAAAAAATAAATTAGCAATACCCATAGATAAAGGTGTGGTTGGAAGAGTAGCAAGAACCAAAAAAGGCGAAATAATTAATGATACCACTAAAGATAAAGATTATATTATTGACGATTTGCATAGGCTTTCCGAAATTACGGTTCCCATTTTGTTGGATGGTCAGGTAGTTGGTATTATTGATTCTGAACATCCTGAAAAAAATCATTATACCAAAGATAAATTAGCTGCTTTATCTAAAATTTCAATTTTAATTTCTCTTCATATAAAAAATTCAGCTGCAGAATTAGAAAAAAGTTTAAAGCAACAAGAACTAGAAGCTACAAAAAACAGATTAGAAATTATTTTTGAAAGTTATTCTGATGCTAAAATTATAGAATCTAAGGACAGATATATAGAATTTGCCAGCAATGCTTTTTTAAATCTTTTTAATATACCTATAGAGGCACATGATCAATTAATAGGCTTATCTTGTGAAATTGCAAGTGATAATTCTAAAGGGGTTTTTCTTAATGAAAATGAATTTGTCAGTAGAATCGAAGAAATAATTAAAAATCAAGAAGCGGTATCTGATGAAATCCTTGAATTAAAAGACGGTAGATTTGTTTCTAGAAGTTATGCCCCAATATTACTAAACGGCAAATTAGATGGTCACGTATGGACATATAGAGATGTTACACTTCAAATTAATTATGATAAAAGTTTAAAATTTCAAAATACAAAATACAAAAATATTATTGAGAATATTAATCTTGGATTAATGGAAGTTGATAATAATGATATCATTTTATCTTTAAATAATGCTTTTTGCACTATGAGTGGTTATGCTTCAGATGAACTTATTGGAAAGAGAGCAAAAGATGTATTAATTACAAACCAATATCTAGAAATCATAGATAAGAAAATCAGAATTAGAAAAGAGGGTATTGATGATGTATATGAAATTGAAATTTTAGCTAAAAATGGAGAAACGAAGTATTGGCTAGTAAGCGGTTCTCCTAATTACAACATTAATGGTGAAATAATCGGCTCGTTAGGTATTCATTTGGATATTACAGAAATAAAAACCTTAATTTTTAAAAACGAAAAATTAATTTCAGACTTAAAGGAGAGTAACATTGAACTTTCTAATTACGCCCATATAGTATCCCACGATCTTAAAACACCTTTGCATAGTATTGCATCATGTGTCGATTGGATTAAAGAAGATAATGAGGGTAAATTAAGCAAGGATAGCTTAGAATATATTTCTATCATTAATGAATCTATAATTGATATGAATCAGTTAATTTCAAGTACTTTACAATATTCTGAACTTAGATCTTCTCAAAAAGAACACAACAAATCTGAAACACAGCTAGTTGTTGAGAGTATTATAATGAATATAGATATTAACAAAATGAAAAGTGTTAGTGTCAATATACTAAAGCCACTACCCGATATTAAATTAAATAATACTAAAACCAAACAGATCTTCCAAAATTTAATTGAGAACGCCTACAAATATAGAGATGCCAATAAAAAAAGTATTGTTACTATTAATTGGGAAAATCAAAATGAATTTATACTGTTTTCTATTGAAGACAATGGTATAGGTATAGCCGAAGAACATTTTGATTTCATTTTTCAAGTCTTTAAAAAACTAAATAACAGAACAGATTCTAGCGGTATCGGATTATCAATTGTTAAAAATATAATAGAGACTGCAGGTGGTAAAATTTGGTTTAAATCAAAATTAAACGTAGGCACTACATTCTATTTTACTTTACCTAAATAACGTCTCTAAAAAATTAATGAAACACAAAAAGTACGCTTATATATAGTATACTTAACCCGCTGGGTGTAATTTAACAGCTATTTTATGAACACACATCTTAAAAAGACACTGTCACCTATCCTCTTATGGGGTCTTGGGGTAGGATATGTAATATCTGGAATGTATTTTGGTTGGAATTTAGGACTTGAAAAAGGAGGTACATTTGGAATGGCAATTGCCACTTTCATTATAGCAATTATGTATGTATGCTTTAGTTTTTCTTATTGCGAATTATCTTGTGCAATTCCAAAAGCAGGTGGTGGTTTCGATTATGCAAACAGAGCACTAGGAAAAGATATAGGTTTTATTACAGGACTAGCCCAAGTTATTGAATTTGTATTTGCACCTCCAGCAATTGCAATTGCAATAGGGGCCTATTTAAATCTTTCATTTCCACAAATTCCTATTATACAAACTGCAATTATCATTTACTTAATATTTACAACGTTAAATGTATTGGGTGTAAAAATAGCAGCCAGTTTTGAACTTTTTATTACCCTACTTGCTGTTGCAGAGTTATTGCTTTTTTTCGGAATAACAATCCCACATTTTTCAGCAGATAACTTCACAAAAAATGCAAGCATAAATGGTTGGGCTGGGATTTTTGCCGCTATTCCTTTTGCTATTTGGTTTTTTCTTGGTATAGAAGGTCTTGCAAATGTTGCAGAAGAGACCGTAAATCCTCAAAAAGATATCACAAAAGGTTTTGGAAGTGCTATGCTAACACTAGTTATAATATGTGTTATGGTATTTGTAGCTTCAATTGGTGTAGGCGGATGGGAGGAAATTGTTTATAAATCAGATGGAAGTTTATCAGACTCACCGCTTCCTTTAGCAATGGCAAAAGCGGTATCAAAAGATAGTCTAATGTACCAATTAATTATTAGCGTTGGCCTATTTGGTCTTATAGCATCATTTCATGGATTAATTCTTGCCGGAGGAAGAGCCACTATGGAGTTAGGAAAAATAAATTATGCGCCGAAATTTTTAGGAAAAATAAACACAAAATTTTCAACTCCTACCAATGCTCTAATCGTAAATATGATTCTTGGAATTGCAGCTTTGTTTACTAATAAAACAGGCGAAATAATAACTATCGCTGTTTTTGGAGCACTTACTTTATATATTATTTCTATGATATCATTACTAAAGTTACGAAAAACGGAACCAAATTTAGAAAGACCGTTTGTTGTGCCTTTTTATCCAATTCTTCCAATAACAGCAATGATAATAGGTTTATTATCCATCATTACCATGAGTTATTTCAATCCTGTTTTGGCTTTATTGTATTTTGGGACAGTCGTTTTAGGTTACCTCTTCTTCAAAATATTTTATAAAACCAAATAACTATTGTAAAAAACCAAATTCCATCAAATTAGACTTTTAAATCAAATCAATGTACAAACACACGGTAAATAATATTGTTTTTGTTTTTGACACCCTAGCCGAATTAATGGCCAAAGCTTCACCGCTCCGTTCTGGAGATATTTTAGCCGGAATTGCAGCAAAATCATATCAAGAACGTGTTGCCGCACAAATGACACTGGCTGAAATTCCAATTTGTGAATTTTTAAATGAACCATTGATTCCCTATGAAACTGATGAAGTTACTCGATTAATTTTTGATAGTCATGATAAGGAAGGTTTTAAAAGTATCTCCCATTTAACAGTGGGGGATTTTCGTAATTATTTACTTGATAATACTATTCAGAAAAACGAATTAACCAGTATACAAAAATCAATTACTCCTGAAATTGCTGCTGCTGTCTCTAAAATTATGAGCTTACAAGATTTGATACTTGTTAGTTCAAAATGTGAAGTAATCACTAAATTTAGAAGTACAGTTGGATTAAAGGGTCATTTATCGACGCGTCTTCAACCTAATCATCCAACAGATGACGTTAAAGGAATACTTGCCTCAGTAGTTGATGGCCTTTTTTATGGAAGTGGCGATGCACTTATAGGTATAAATCCTGCTTTTGACAATATTAATACACAAATCAATTTATTAAAAATGCTGGACGATATGAGACAGCAATATAAAATACCAACACAGATTTGTATACTTAGTCACATAACAAATACAATAATGTCTATTGAAAAAGGAGCTCCAGTAGATTTAGTTTTTCAATCAATTGGCGGAACCGAAAAAACAAATAAAAGTTTCGGCATCAATTTATCTGTTTTAAAAGAAGGTTATGAGGCTGCACAATCATTATCAAGAGGCACAATAGGAAATAATGTTATGTATTTTGAGACAGGGCAAGGGAGTTCACTTTCTTCTAACTCAAATCATGGTATTGATCAACAAACATTAGAAGCTCGTGCCTATGCGGTAGCCCGTGAATTCAATCCTTTTTTAGTAAATTCAGTTGTGGGCTTTATTGGTCCAGAATATTTATTTGATGGTAAACAGATTATAAGAGCAGGCCTAGAAGATCATTTTTGCGCTAAAATTATGGGGCTTCCAATGGGTTGCGATATTTGCTATACAAATCATGCTGAAGCAGATCAAGATGATATGGATGTGTTATTAACGCTTTTAGGAACCGCAGGATGCAATTTTATAATGGGAATTCCCGGAGCAGATGATATTATGTTGAATTATCAAAGTACTTCTTTTCATGATGCTTTATACATTAGAAAACTTCTTGGCCTTAAACCAGCACCAGAATTTGAAGAATGGTTAATCAAAAATGGTATAATGAATCATAATAATGAACTTTTACCCCATAAAAGTCAACACAAATTATTAGAATTAATCAATAAATAATTTTATTTATGGAGTTGGATGATTGGCATATTTTAAAAAAATATACAAATGCAAGAATTGCACTTGGTAGATCAGGAAATTCATTACCAACTAATAAGGTTTTAGAGTTTCGAATGGCACATGCACTGGCAAAAGACGCTATAAGTACTGAATTGGATATATTAAATTTAGCTGAAGATGCAAAAAAAATTAGTTTCGATAGCATTTTAGTTCAAAGTCAAATAAGTAACAGAATTGACTATCTTAAGAATCCTAATAATGGAAGACTTCTTAATGAAATAAGCATAAAAAAACTAAAAGATTGGCCTGAAAAAAAAATAACTTTGTCTATCATTATTGCAGATGGATTATCAGCTGAAGCTGTAAATCTTCATGCTATTAAACTAATAGCACATTTAATTCCTAAATTAAAACTTAAGACTATATCGCCAATTATTCTTGCAAAATATGGCAGAGTTGCTATTTCAGATGAAATTGGAGAAATACTAAACTCCAGTATTGCTTTGGTTTTGATTGGAGAGAGACCAGGATTAAGTTCGCCAACGAGTATGGGTGCATATATTACTTATAATCCCAAAAAAGGAAATACAGATGAAAAAAGAAATTGTATTTCAAACATACAAATTGAAGGTTTGTCATATGAATTTGCAGCCATGAAATTAGCCTATTTAATTGACGAAATGTTATTTAAAAAACTATCAGGTGTAGATTTAAAAGATGATTTTTCAGATAAATACATCAATAAATAAATTGAAAATATTTATTGCCAAATCACTGCCAAATATTATATATATAAATTTATAGCGTTTTTTTGTCCGATAGCGCTGATTTGCAATCCCTGCCCTTTATGAAATTCTTTAACTTTTATATTAAAGCCGCTGTTTTTTCTTGTCTTTGTGGGTACGAAGTCAGGAGACATCACAGAGCAATCCCGACTTGTAAGAACGTTTAATTTTTATAGAACACTTCGAAGAGCTGGGTCTTTTTTTAGCTGCTTATTGAAATGGGCACGGATTAGAAAGCCGCGCTAGCGGGTTAAATTAACTCTAAAATCCGTTTGATTAATAGAGATGTTTTAGTGATAAACCGCGTTGCAAACGCTAAGATTTGTGTGTTAATATAGGTAGGTACTCGTCGCAGACGAGCACCAATGTGGAAACTTTAACTCTATTACTTTTATACCAGTTTCTTCAATAGCTATTAATTATTCTTTTTTTTGATCCATCCGTATCAAAATAGAAAAGTATGTTTTTGTCACTTTCTCTAAGTGTTTGAATTACTTTCTCTGCAAACATTTTTCTTTACTTATAAGATTAGATGTGATTTACCAATACTCTCTTTCATATAATTATCAACTTTAGTGGTTTCAGCGAATTCATACCATTTTTTTGCAACCGTATCAATTTGTTGAATAATTGTATTTGCTTTTTTTATATTCATTGATTTTGCCACCGAAAGTAAGTCGTCTTTTGTGATATTCGTCCTCTTACCATTAATACTCAAATTATGCTGACTTACCCAATCACTACCGGGGCGATAGGCATAACAAATATCGTAAGCAGGTGAAAGCTCCCAATCCCCATTCTCTTTCAATCGGAAGGCAAAGTTCTTTGTATGGTCATCGCAATTTCGTGTAATGACATTGAATACCATTCGTCTGTATAATTGTTCTGCTTGTGGATAGGGCAGTCTTAATAAACGCATCGTTTGAAATAATTGCTCATAGCTATAACTCGTTATTTGTTTGAAATCATAATGTTGCATAGCGCATAAGGTTTGTATGTGATGCTTTTGTTCACTTCCTTCACGGTCAAAACGTTTGGTCATAAAATGGGCTCTACCATTTTCTTCCATTAAACGAGATTCCATCATTTCAATTCCGCAAGCTTTTGCCATCAGGTAATACGCCATTTCAATTCTGCCGTAGCCAGTACTTTCACCAAACTGTACATCGCTAACCGTATCTAACTTAATCAACCAATGTTCAAATCCTTTTGGCGCATTGGTTTGCCCTGATTTTACTTGTCCGGTTTTTTCGTTGTAGGCAATAATGGCTTTAGGACGCGCACCACCTGCAGAGGTTCCAATTTTAAGAATATCCAACATGGCTTGCTGTTCATCTTCATTTAAGTTGGTTTCAAAACCTTCTCTTTTGGAAAGCATCTTTTGAGAAATGGTTACTAAACTATCTATTTCTATATCAAATGCTTTTTTGTTAGGTTTCAGTTGTGAAGGCTCAAATTCTAAAGCTCCCATCCCTCGTGCTCCTATAAAGCATAACAATTCTACGGGATTCATACTGTTTTCAGAACGACCATTTTGTGCTAACCATGCATTTATTAATTGATTACCGTAATCGTCAGGTAATACATCTGCTAGTAAACCAGGTAAACCATTAAATGTTTTTGTGTCTCTAAGTTCTGGAAATGAAAAAATACGTTTGTTGCTGTTTGCAATTGGCATTTTTAGTGGAGACAAATCTGATTTAGTTTTTATGAATTTTGGATCGTATTCAAAACTTGCATAACCTGATTCTGTATTCCATGCTACTGCACCAACTGTTTCTCCCCATATTTTTACAAAAGCTGTTGTTACCATTACCAATCTGATTGTTTTGTATTATCATTATCGTTATTTCTGGCTCGTTGTCTCTTTTTTTGGTTCAGCTTAGCTAATTCTATTGGGCTTATTTCTTGTTTAATAGAAAAAATTTCTAATAGATGTAAAATATTCAAAGCTCTCATAATTTGAATTAACGAAATCATTGTAATAGCTTCCCCATTTTCAATTTGACTTATTGTCCATCTGTTTATGCCTGCTTCATCTGCCAATTGCGCTTGCGTTTTATTGCTATTTAATCGTTCGTTTTTAATGAATTCTCCAATTTTACTCACGATTGCTGTATCGCTCATTGCAATCCAGTTAGTGTTGGTATTTCCCATTGTTATTGATTTAAATTGCTATCAGTGTTGGTATTTACCAACAAATGTAGCAAAAATAATTGTTAATGATTAAATACTAATAGTTAATTTTTAATTATGTTGGTAAATACTATCATAATAAATAAAAATAGCGTTTAATGTTAGTTTTTACCGTCATTAATTCGTTTTATAAAACTATAAAATCTAAATCATTCTCATCCTCGTCTAAAATCTCCATTGGTACATAATCTTCACAAAAGGATTTGAACTTTTCTTCTGAATTTTTATCCCAAAAAATGATTCTTTCTTTATTTAAAAGACCCGGTACCTTTTTGTACACATCTACTGTTTGTTCAGTGATAACTATAATTAAAACTCCATAAGTTCTTGTAATAATAGTGTAAGCAAATTCAAAAGCTTCTTTTTCAAATTCTAAAGGAATGTATGTTGACAAATTACGCGTTCCTTTTCCAGTCCTTTCAAACTCAAAATGGAATCGGATTCTACTTTTATATTTTTGCGAAAAATAAATTTCTTAAGTCGTAGTCTCTTTCTAATACACAAGTATTTTTTAGATTAAAAATTTTATAGTGCTCGATTATGCTTTCTATTTTAGGAATTAGCACTTCTTCGGATTCGCCATAGACAACGATAGGTATTGCACCTGGGGGTGTAAATTTTTTAAAATCGCGAATACCATTTTGTAGCTCGCCATCAAATGCTGTTATAATTAAATGCATGTGACTGCTAATATAGACATAAGCGTGAACGCTCAATCCTTTTTCCTTAATACCATAATTTAGGGATTAGTCCAGAATATTACAATAAATTGGCCGTACCAATAAATCTAACCAATCTACTATTGTTATCGTTATAAAAGTAGGTGTGGTACTATCGATGACTTTGTATTTTTCAGACATTTTTTATTTAAAATGTAGAGGTGTTTTTTAATGATGTTCCCGGAACTTTTCTAAAACCTGCATTGTTGTTTTCTAATAACGATTGTATCTCAATAATACTATTGTTAGTACTAAGTTTCCTTTCAGAAATTAAACTGAATCCCTTTTTTAAGGCTTAAATATAATTATGAACTTCTTTAGCGTTTAATGATTTTATATCTTTAACATTTAACTCCGCTTTATAAAAGTCATCGTGTGTTTGTTATAATTTGGTGTTGTGTGTTTGTTATAATTTGAAGCATAATTTTTGAATTAAAACTGTTATGTATAGAAAATCACATTTTTTTAACAAACAAAAAGTCTAATGTAAAGAAAATAGAAATTTCTTTACAAGAGATAAAAATGACAGCTATTAATCACACTATAATGTGATATTTTATTTAGTTCAATCCCATTTATAAAGTAAAACACATAAAATCACGATATAATGTGATAAATGTATTGACGGAATGCTTTTTTCATTACTTTTACATAAAAATCACATTATAATGTTAGTTAATCAGATAGCAGAAGCCATAAGAACAAGGAGGAAAGAATTAGACATAACACAATCACACCTCTCTGAATTGTCGGACATCAGTGTAAATACAATTTATAAATTAGAACGAGCTCAGAGCAATCCATCTATAGAGATTATTCAAAAATTGATGGATGTTTTAGGATTGGAACTCAATATAGAAGTAAAAAAAGTGAATAAATGAGAGCAATGGAAATCTATCGGAATGGGGTTTTAGCTGGACAACTTTCAGAGGAAAATAGAAACAACTTTGTGTTCAGATATGAAGAGCGTTATTTTAACGACACTACCAAACCTGCAATAAGCTTGAATTTGCCTAAATCAAAAATAGAATATACAAGCCAATACTTATTCCCCTTTTTTTTTAATATGTTAAGCGAGGGAGTAAATAGAAAATTACAAAGCATACAACTAAAAATTGATGAAGAGGATAATTTCGGATTATTGATGGCTACGGCTCAATATGATACCATTGGTGCTATAACTGTAAAACCCATTGCAAAATGAATATTGACGAAATAATAAATTGTCCCGGAACTTTATCCGAAGGATTTAGCGCTTATAGCCCGAGTTGCCTTAGAAACGTATTTAATGGAAAAAAAGTAAATCATATTTTACCGTATGATTCTACTAATATAGACGAGGATGTAGCCGAACAATTTATAGAAAACCGCAAAAGGATTTCTATTTCAGGGGTTCAAGAAAAATTAAGTTTTATACTTGATAAAAATAAATTGCGGTTAACCCATCAAGGAGAACAAGGAACTTATATATTAAAACCCATTCCAAGAGACCTTAAAAAAGTTGACCAGCTTCCGGCAAATGAACATTTGACAATGCAAATAGCCAAACAAGTATATGGGATTAATACCGCTGAAAACGCAATGGTCTTTTTTAAGAATGGCATACCGGCTTATATAACAAAGCGATTTGATGTAAAAGAAAATGGAGAAAAATGGGGCAAAGAAGATTTTGCTTCCTTGGCAGGAAAATCAAAAGATAATGCGGGGTACAATTTCAAGTATGAATATAGCTATGAAGGAATAGGTAAATTAATCCAAGAGTATGTGCCGGCTTGGAGGGTAGAAATTGAAAAATATTTTTCATTAGTTGTTTTTAATTATATTATTTCTAACGGAGATGCTCATCTAAAAAACTTCTCTTTGTTAGAAACCTCAAGAGGGGATTATGTATTAAGTCCCGCCTATGATTTAGTGAATACAAGATTTCATGTTGATGATACGGACTTTGCATTAGATAAAGGGTTATTTGAAGATGATTATAAAAGTGATGACTTCAAAAAATCATTACATCCGTCAAAAATTGATTTTATTGAATTTGGAAAACGAATAGGTGTTATGGAAAGTAGAATAGAAAAGTTGTTAGCTCCTTTTTTAGAAAAACAAAATAGGATAGAAGAACTAACAAATCGTTCCTTTTTAAATCCATCAAGTAAGAGAGCCTATATACTGTTGTACAATACTAAAATGAATTACTTGAAAGGTTCTAAATAAATTATAATACCAAACAATGATAGAATTATATCATTAACAAAAGTTAACCTCCGTAAGGAGATTTTTTTATTAAACCTAATAACATATCACATTAAGTTGTCTCGTATCAATCCCAGAAAACATAATACTCGAAAAAGACTGTTTTTGAACCAATTCAGAGAATAATTTAGTGGAGTTGATAGCCAGATTTTACGGTGGTTCGTAAAATACAGAAACAAAAAAAGCTAGTCTTTCGACTAGCTTTTTGCTCCCTCTCTTGGGCTCGAACCAAGGACCCTCTGATTAACAGTCAGATGCTCTAACCAACTGAGCTAAGAAGGAAAGTGTATTTTCACTTTTAAAGCGGTGCAAATATAGTGCTTAATTTTTTTGAAGCAAATAAAATCTATAAAAAATTTATATTATATTATTTTCCTATGATTGCCTTATAAATATCGTTGCCATTTGCAAAAAGCAACAACGATATAAGTAAAACAAAACCAACCATTTGGGCATTCTCTAGGAATTTATCACTTGGTTTTCTGCCGCTTATCATTTCGTATAATAAAAACAAAACATGGCCTCCATCAAGAGCTGGAATAGGTAATAAATTCATCACTCCAAGCATGATAGATAACAAAGCGGTAATGTTCCAGAAGACTTCCCAGCTCCAAGTGCTGGGAAAAATGTCAAATATAGCCTTAAAACCACCTACACCTTTATATGCTCCTGTTTCTGGATTAAAAATCGCTTTCAATTGTTTTCCGTAACC
>NZ_JBJXDQ010000119.1:0-5240 GCF_046155325.1 Flavobacterium sp. | reverse complement strand
GCCATCGGGCAACCTCCAAAACCTTGAATAGCGCCATCAAAACGTCGGCATCCTGAATTATAGGCTGCGTCTACTTTTTCGAACCATTTGTCTGGAGTAGAATGTAAATGGGCACCAAATTCAATCTTGGGGTATTTTGGAATCAAATTAGTATATAAATACTTTATCGCTTCTGGTGTTGAACTCCCTATTGTATCAGAAAGCGAAAGTATTTTAACCCCCATTTTGGAAAGTTTTTCTGTCCACTCGCTTACAATATCAATATTCCAAGGATCACCGTATGGATTACCAAATCCCATCGAAAGATAGACTACAACTTCTTTGTTACTTTTATCTGAAATCTCAAGAATATCGGCTAGAGTGGTTAAAGATTCGGCTATAGTTTTGTGCGTATTCCGCATTTGAAAATTCTCTGAAATCGAAAACGGGAATCCTAAATAGTGAATGGGTTGGAGTTTCGAAGCGTCAATTGCACCTTGCGTATTGGCAATGATAGCCAATAATTTACTTTGTGTTTTAGAAAGATCTAATTGTGCCAAAACAGCCGCCGTATCTCGCATTTGAGGTATCGTTTTAGGCGAAACAAAACTACCAAAATCGATGGTATCAAAACCCACCCGAAGCAAGGACTGGATGTAAGCCACTTTTCTATCGGTAGGAATAAATGCCTTTATTCCTTGCATGGCATCCCTTGGACATTCTATGATCTTGATTGTTTCCATAAGGAATCAAATGTAAGAAACTTTAAAATGTAAACATTTAAAGTTTCTCTAAAATTTTCTTGTTGATTGTCTTTTTAAAAAGTATTTTTCGTAGTAAATACATTATTTAATTTATTTAAGAAATTAAAATATTACGCTTTTTGGTAATATTTTAAATTATTACGCTTTTTCCTTTATACTCACAGGACATTTCGAAGCCATTGGATTTTTATTGGCTGCAAAATAAATCTTTCGCTTCGGGGATTTGAAAGAAGCAAAAGACAGAAAATTAACTGAATATGTACTTATAGGAACGCTGCTAAGTTTCGGAATAGCTTTGATTACTAGTATTTTAGTTCAAAATTTTCTCTAAAATTTTCTTGTTGATAGCCTTTACCAAAGCAGGACCTTCGTAAATAAAGCCAGTATAAAGCTGTACTAAACTCGCTCCAGCTTCTAATTTTTCAATGGCATCATCTGGCGAATGAATACCTCCTACTCCAATAATAGGAAATGCATTATTACTTTTTTCAGACAGAAAACGGATAACTTCAGTTGATCTTTTGGATAACGGTTTTCCTGACATCCCACCTGTTTCTACCTTATTTTCAGATTGCAATCCCTCTCTCAAAATGGTGGTATTAGTTGCAATTACTCCCGAAATTTTAGTTTCTTTTACAATATCAATGATGTCTAATAATTGGGTATCGGTCAAATCAGGAGCAATTTTTAATAGTATCGGTTTTTGTTTTGTTTTCGTACTATTTTTATTTTGAAGCGTTTGTAACAATTGTGTCAAGGGCTCTTTTTCCTGTAATTCTCTCAAATTCGGAGTATTGGGAGAACTCACATTGACTACAAAATAATCAACATAATCATATAAGGCATCAAAACAAATGAGATAATCATCGACAGCACTATCGTTAGGAGTTGCTTTGTTTTTACCAATATTACCTCCTATTAATACATTAGTATTCTTTTTTAAACGTTCAACTGCTTCTTGAACGCCACCATTATTAAAACCCATTCGATTAATAATAGCTTGATCTTCTTTCAAACGAAACAATCGCTTTTTTGGATTTCCAGCTTGTCCTTTTGGAGTTAAAGTTCCTATTTCGATAAAGCCAAAACCAAAATTAGATAGTTCTTTGTACAAAACGGCATCCTTATCAAAACCAGCTGCAAGCCCTACAGGGTTTTTAAATTTAAGTCCAAAAACTTCCGTTTCTAATCTCGGGTCATTTATACCATATATTGATTGAAAAAGTGCTGGAAAACCAGGTATTTTAGAAAGAAAACGAATCAGTGAAAAAGTAAAATAATGCACTTTTTCTGGATCAAACAAAAAAAGTATTGGGCGAATAATTAGTTTATACATTGAATTTATATTGATAGTGCAAAAGTAGAACTATCTAGTCGATATCGAAATGTTTAGCGATTTTTTTTACTCTTTTAAATGATGAAAGCTGAAAATCAAAATTTTAAAATTGCGAATTTTAATTACATTTGCACAGATATACTTATTGTTATTTTATTCCAAACTATTTATGAAAAACATTCAAATTCTAGTTTTATTTTTAATTGGTAGTGCACTTGTAATTATCGGTGTCTTATTCAAAATCACTAATGAACGCAAAGATTGGACTAGTTTATTTTTAATTATTGGAATGACTTTTGAGGCAGTAGCTGGAATTTTATTAGTATTAAAATTAATTAAAAAGAATAAAAAATCGGATACATTTTTAGATAGTTAAATTTAAATCTAATGAACATTAAACTCATCGCCATTGGCAAAACCGACAATAAAAATCTGCAATGCTTAATAGAGGAGTATCATAAAAGATTGTCATTTTACATCAAATTTGACCTAGAGATTATTTCCGATATAAAAAACGTAAAAAACCTATCTGAAAGTCAACAAAAAGAAAAAGAAGGGGAATTAATTCTATCAAAAATAACAGCTACAGACCAACTCATCTTGTTGGACGAAAACGGAAAGACTTTTTCAAGTATGGGTTTTTCGGATGAATTGCAAAAAAAAATGAATTCTGGAGTAAAAACTTTAGTGTTTGTAATTGGCGGTCCTTATGGTTTTTCGGAAACGGTTTATAATCACGCAAATGCTAAAATATCGCTTTCACTAATGACGTTTTCGCATCAAATGGTTCGGTTATTTTTCATAGAACAGCTTTATAGAGCTTTTACTATTCTAAAAAATGAGCCTTATCATCATCAATAATTTTAGATTGTAGATTGCAGATTTCAGATTTCAGTCATTGCGATTCGAAAAAGCAAATCTACTTTGGCTTGCATCATAAGCTTATATAAGGGTTGATTGGATTTCGACAAGCTCAGCCTGATATTTCAATTTATTGTCGTATTTTTAAAACTAAAATGGTAATTAATTATTGAATTTTTATTTTATTAAATAATGAAACACATTCTACAGCTTCTTTCACATCATGGACTCTCAATATTTTAGCTCCTTTAGTCAATGCAATGGTATTCAAAACTGTAGTCCCATTTAAAGCACTTTCAGCATTAGAATCTAAGGTTTTATAAATCATTGATTTTCTTGAAAAGCCAACTAACAACGGTAAATCAGTTATTTCAAACAATTCTAATTTTTGCAAAATCTCGTAATTCTGGTCTAGTGTTTTGGCAAAGCCAAAACCTGGATCAATTATTAAATCATCAATGCCGTAACTTCGGGCATGAGCAATTTTTTTGGAAAAATAAAACAATATTTCTTTGACAATATTCTCATAATTAGTCATCTTTTGCATCGTTTGTGGTGTTCCACGCATGTGCATCATAATGTAAGGAACCTTATATTCTGCAATAGTTTTTAGCATTTTATCATCTGAATTTCCTGCCGAAATATCATTTATCATTGCAGCTCCATTATCGATACAAACTTTGGCTATATGGCTTCTAAAAGTGTCTATCGAAAGTAAAGCATTTGGAAAATGTTTACGTATTGATTTCACAACAGGAATAATACGATTCAATTCATCAGCCTCTGAAACGAACTCGGCACTAGGTTTGCTGGAATAGGCTCCGACATCAATAAAAGTAGCACCATCAGTAAGCATTTTTTCGACTTGTGACAAAACTTCACTTTCTCCCGAAACTTCAGGATAGTATTTACCTCCATCAAAAAAAGAGTTGGGTGTAATGTTCAAAATCCCCATAACTTTGGGAGTAGCTAAATCAATAAGTTGTCCTTTACAGCGTATTGTCATTTCAAAATCTTAAATTCGTTAATGATCATTTTACCATCCAATAAATATTCCTTATTTTTGGAAAAAATTATACAAATATACACCAATAAATGAATAGTACTTCTCAGCAATATGATAGTGTAATTGCAATTTGCCGCTCGCTATTTATCAATAAAATGAACGATTATGGCAGTGCTTGGCGCATCTTAAGGCTACCCTCTCTTACCGATCAGATCTTTATTAAAGCGCAAAGAATACGTTGTTTACAAGAAAATGAGGTTCGAAAAGTAAATGAGGATGAACGCGGAGAATTCATCGGAATAATAAACTATTCGATTATGGCGTTAATTCAATTAGAACTTGGCGTTGTGGATCAACCTGATTTATCATCCGACAAAGCCATCGAATTATACGACGCTAAAATCAAACTTACTAAGGAATTAATGGAAAATAAAAATCATGATTATGGCGAAGCTTGGCGCGACATGCGAGTGAGTTCCTTAACTGATTTGATTTTACAAAAGTTACTTCGGGTAAAACAAATTGAAGATAACAAAGGAAAAACCATAGTTTCTGAAGGCATTGATGCCAATTATCAAGATATGATTAATTATGCTGTTTTTGCTTTAATTTTAATTGATTTAAAAAAATAAACATAGTATGAAAAACTTTATCACCCAATTTTCAAGACTTTTCGTCGGAATATTATTTATCATTTCTGGGTTAATTAAACTCAACGATCCTCTAGGATTTTCCTATAAATTGGCTGAATATTTTGGTGAACCCGTTTTTAATTTGCCTTTTTTAGTGCCATTTTCATTAGCGATAGCCTTATTTCTAGTAATTCTTGAAGTGGTTTTAGGCGTTATGTTACTTTTAGGATACCACTCAAAAAACACTGTTTTTAGTTTACTGTTTTTAGTAGTCTTTTTTAGTTTTCTAACTTTTTACTCTGCTTATTTTGATGTCGTAAAAGACTGTGGCTGTTTTGGTGATGCTTTACACTTAACGCCTTGGCAATCTTTTACTAAGGATATCGTTTTATTATTTTTTATAGTAATTTTGTTTTTAAATCAAAAACTTGTAAAACCATTATTTTCAAAAAGTATAATGTCGTTTTTAGCATTAATGAGCTTTGTTTTATGCGGTTTTATGGGATATTGGGTTCTAAATCATTTACCGATTATAGATTTTAGACCATACAAAATAGGAACAAACATTCAAAAAGGGATGGAAATTCCTGATGGAGCACCAAAATCAGTAGTAGAAATGATTTTTATTTATAATGTAAATGGTGTTGCAAAAGAATTTTCCG
>NZ_JBJXDQ010000118.1:0-28610 GCF_046155325.1 Flavobacterium sp. | reverse complement strand
CTAAAGCGCGGAATAAGGCCATTTCTGTCTCGTAGTTATGGTTTCCATAAATTGAATGAACTTCACATTCTCCGAAACATTCAACCATTCTAGTAATAAATGCTAAAAGACTGTCTAAGGCGAAATCAAACTGTTCTTCTCTAACGTAATCATATTTTAATTCTGTGCCACGCTGAGTTTTTCCGTCAAGTGAGTGAATTAGATCACCAAGACCCATAATTACACATTTTTTAAATTTACTTTTTCTATTATCTACTTCTTTTACAATTTCGGTAGCAAATTTATCCACACATTCAACAGTTTTTTCAGTCGTCCAGTCTGGGCGATTAAACATATATTTGGCCTTGGCATTGGCACCGTAATGTAAATCTGAAAGAACAATCGTAAATACCCTATCAGAATTTATATCTTGAAACTTAGATTTATAGTCGAATTGTTTTAATTCCGGCGGATTATAATTTTCAAGGAAATTAACAAAAGGATCAAATTTTCTAGCTTGGAAATCTTGCCATTTTACAGCCTGAGATTGAACGCTTTTCCAAGATTCTTTCTCATAAGTTTGATAAATTTTAAATCTTTTTTCTTCTAATATTTTACCAACACTATCCTCAATACTGTTTTCTAGAACTTCTTCAATTGATAAAGGTTCTTTTGTTTTAGTTAAATTAAAGATTCTTCTATATTCTTCAAATATTTCGGGCGTTAAAGTATATTTTTTTACAATTTCATCACAGGTTAAATTATCGCCCCACTCGGAAAACGAACGGCAAATAGCGCGATGTTTAGGCCCTGAAACAACCAGCGGTTTAACTTGACACTTTAAATTGACACAATAAACATCATCTATTTTATTATAAGTATATTTATCAGAAATAAATTCCAGTTCTAAATCCGGGTTGGTTTTAACTTTATTAAAAGATTCTTTTATTTGGTTAAAAACCGCATTTCCCTGAGTCTTTTTAAAACCAGTAGTTTCACGGAACCATTGACGTGCTCCCTTTTCTGGTAAACCGGAATCTAAAATTTTTTGTAGCTCTTTTACTATTTCTGGGGTAACTTTTATTTTTGATTTATTCATAATTTGTATTTTGATATTTTTGTTTGAAGTCTAAAAACTGTTCTAATGTATTATTTTTCTTTCCATAAAGACGATGAAATAATTTATGAACTTTTTCGCAAAGCGTAATGCCATTATTTATATCTAATCTTTTTTCTTTACACCAATTATAACCATCTAAATGATGTGAACATAACTTGCCACCTCTTTGACCTGAAATCTGACAGGTAAAATTATCTCTAATTTTAACTGATTTTTCCCATTCTCGATTTTCCGGCGTATTTCTTTTGATTATTCTTTCTTCCGGCGTTAAATTATGATTATAATTATGACTTTTTTCTCCTTTGAGGTTATGTTGACATCCGCAGCTTTTAGTACACCCCGAAATTAAATTACATCTTGGAAGAATTCTAATAGAATTACATTCGCAAACACATTTCCAAAATGATGTTTTTCCAATGGTGTGACTATATTCTACTACGGTTAGTAGACCGAATTTTCTCCCCGAAATATCTTTTCTACATCTTTTAATAATAGATTCTTTGTTATAGCAACCGCAACTTTTAGTATGTCCCCCTGTCAAGTTTTCGCCAACTTTTATTACTAAATTCTCACAATCGCATTTACACTCCCATTTTGATCTTGGTTTAGACGTGTTTGTATAACCGACTTGCCGAATAACTAAAAGTTTTCCAAATTTTTGGCCGGTTAAATCTTTGAATTTAAAAAGGTGACGATTTGCTTTCTGAAAACAGCCGCAACTTTTAGTGTTTTGCGATTTTAGACTCTCAGCTTTAATCGTTTTTGTATTTCCGCAGTCACACTTACAAACCCAATAACTACTACCCTTTTCAGTATGGGAAAAAGATACTACTATTAGTTGTCCATATCTTAAACCGCAAATATTTTTAATCCGAGTAGGTAATTCAACTACCATTTTAATTCCTTAATTATTTCAGGTGATATTTTTTTACTCATATTATTTAAATTTTATAAAAACCGGCTGGATTTATTGTTTGGTCGTTTTTTATTCTTGTTAACTGTTCTAGTATCAGCTATATACTGTTTTTTCTTGGATGTTCTAGAATTATTTACACTATTTGGGTTGTCGGGCACGCTATTTTTATCGGCTATTTCCGTTCTTTCCGGTTTAAAAGTGGAAAATTCCGCCGGAATACCGTTTAGAAACCAAGGAATCATTATTTTTCTATAAATTTTACAATTTCGTCAAAAAAATTATCATTTTTGACTATCTCCTTTTTCAACCCTATAAGAATCTGAATCCTCATGGTGAGTTGAAAATTCTATTAAATCAGAGTCTTCTAACGCTTCTATTTGATGAAAACAAAATCTAGGAACATCCAAAATATCTCCTTTATTTAAAGTAATTTGGTATTTACTGGCATCTTCGGTATTAATTCCCGTAACTACTAATTTGCCGCTCAACAAATAAAAACTTTCCCTTTTTTTGATATGCATGTGGTTGGAGAACTTAGTCCCGGCATTGAAATGAAGAATTTTACCACAATATTCTTCATTATTTACTATAATATTTTCGTAGCCCCATTTCTTAGGAAATATTTCATTAGTTAATTTATTTAATTTGGGATGATTCATTTTTAAAATTATTTTAATAATTCACGATTTTCTAAAATATTACCAATAATTTCATATTCGTATAAAATTGTAGTCATGTTAATAATATTAGCCCCGTATGAAGTATATTTATCTGTTTTGATTATATCTTTAGTGAAAATACAAAAACAAGCATTACCTTTTGGATAGCATACATGTCCAGTGTGATGTAGAACATCTAAGGTTTCTTTTCTATTAATTAAATCTATAATTACTTTTCCTTTAGTTTCTGTATATCTCGGTCTTACCTCGCGTGCGACTACAATATCACCTTCATAAATTTCTTTTCCTTCTAAGTCTAATAAACCTGTAAATTGCTGAACAACAAAGCAATCTGGCTTAAAAATCATTACATCATCGTCTTTAACTATTCCGACATCCCCCTCCAAATTAAGAATAAAATAATCACGTAGATTTTTATGGAAACTTTTATCTATTTTGTTCCAAAATCTAAATTTCAATCTGTTCATGTCAATCTATATACTTTTTTCCCTAAGTAGCCCCACAATAGAATCCGGCCCGCGTGCGACTAATGTTTCATTCCAGTCTTTTTCCGGCGGTAAAATAATCTTTATAATATTTTCATCGAAAAAATTACTTAATTTAATTTTTACCTTCTCGGCGGCTAAATTTCCTACATTATGATTTTCATAGTCATTGTCTAGACTAACTATAATATTTTTGAGATTTAAACTAATTAAATTTGATAAAATTTTGTTATGTAATCGAGTTCCAAAAATACAAATTACATTTTTAATCCCCGCACTCCACAGTGAAAAAAGGTTGCCCAATGATTCTACGATCACAACTTCTTGTTTTTCTTTTATTATTTTTTTATTTAAGTAAAGTGGAAAACAAACATCAGAAACTTTAAATAAATGTTTCCATTTTGGCTTCATCCAATTTTCTAAAGCCCGCCCGGACACCCCTACAATTTCTTTGTTTTGACCATAGATAACCGTACAATGTCTTTTGGTCATTTTACCGTCTTTAAATATTCCGACGGTAAATTCATCAAATATAGATTTGTCAATCGCGCGGTTTTCCCAATAACTATAATCTTTTATTAAATTATCTAAAATACTTTTATCAAAAACTTTGGGGAGTTTTAATTCATCAATAAAATCAGTATTAGAAAAACTATAATTTTGATCTGTAATTTCTCCACCCAAAAGAGTAACTAATTTATCAAATGAGCCGCCGGACGCTTCAACAAAATCAAACCAATTTCCATTGCGCGGATTTACGCTGACTGAAAAATTTTGTCCGCCGCGCCAAGTTGCAATAATTTGTAATTCGCCGCCGGATTGCTGGATTTTACAGCCTTTATCTTGCAAAAAACTTTTTATATCTAAAATTTCTGATTCCATTATTCTATATCAAAAAACTACGGTTAAAATTAAAACTACCATAACTAATATTAAAACTCCTAACCAATAATAGGCCCAAAAATTCATATATTATTCAATTTTAAAATAAATCCCCGGAATTTTCTTGTTTTTTCTTTGGTAACATTTGTAAATTCATTTGTTCTTGTAATGTATTTAATTCGTAAACTTTAAATGATTGAAATTTATATAAAATGGCATTATCTCTGTAAATAGTTTTTCCTTCTTTATCTTTTCCTATTTTAACTTGCGTTTCAATAGTTTGGGATTCCGGGCCTAAACTTCTATTGCAGATACTTTCTATTTTATGAGTTGCTAATCCTCCTTCGCTTTCTATTTCTTCAATATTTCTTTTTCTTAATTTAAATGCATTATCTACAAATTTTGGAACCTCTCTTGATAATCCAACTTCTCCCGCCGCGTTACTTTGAGCCGCCGCAATTATAGGAATATCTAACTCGGCGGATAATTTTTTTGTTCTATCAACTTTCACGCCTAAAACCATTGAACTAGCAAATCCATCACGAACAGAATCTTGATCAGTTAACTTAAAATAATCATAAAAAACAATAGGTTTGCAATTTGGATTTTCAGCTTTTTTTTTCCAAACCCATCGCCGGATTATTGATTCTGTTTCTTCTTGTGAAATATTAGCAACATATAAATGTTGAAGTCTGTTAAACCATTTTTCGATAACTGGCCAAACTTTTCTAACATTTTTAACTAATTCCGCGTCCCGCCGCCAACCATTTCTTAAATAATATTCATTAACGCCAGATAACATAGAAACCAATCTGCGTTTTACTTCAACAGTTTTCATTTCCGTATCAATATACAATCCAACCATATCAGGGTCATTTGAACAAATTTTAGTCATTAAATCTAATAGAAAAGTGCTTTTTCCTACCTTATAAGAAGCAACGAATAATGTTAAAGTAGAATTAGAAAACCCTCCATAAAACTTTTGGAAAATAGGGTAAGGACAAGTTATTTCATTTGGTTTATCTAGATTTCCTAATTCCTCAATATATTCTTTTGTTCCATTAAATAAATCTTCGGGTTCCCCATCTAAACTAAAACTATTTATTACGTCCCCATAAAGATAATCACATTTACTAATAACTTGATTAAATGAATCATTTTTAGAATTATGAATATATTTTCTTATTTCGTCTAATCTGGAATCAATTTGTTTTTTAGCATAAATTTGAGCAAGTTCCTTAAAATATCCCGGCGCGGCATCTTTACTAACTTGCCTCAGCTCCAAACTTTCAAGATAAGAATAAGGGTCGATCTCAAATTTTAATCCTAGATTGTTAATTTTGTTGGCAATAGTAAATTTATCTAAGGGTTCTCTTTTTAATAGAGAATTTTTTATAATACTAAAAATTATTTCATTTAATTTAATAGAATAAAAATTTTCCCTAATTATTCCATCAATATCTGCAAAAATTTCTGGATATTGGATTAGTGCTGAAATTGATTGTATCTCGATTTCTTTTTTATTGTCGTCGTATCTCATGTAAATTTATATACCTTCTAATAACCTTTTATTGGCAATATCGCAATAATCCGCCGAAATTTCACTCCCAATAAAGTTTCTACCTAAAATTTTAGCTATTTTTGCGACCGTTCCGCTTCCCATAAAAGGATCGTAAATTAGATCGTCTTTATTTGACCAAGATAAAATATGATCTTCTGCTAGTTTTTCGGGAAATGTAGCGGGGTGTAAAAAGCTGATTGCGTCTTTACTCCCCTTATTCTTACCAGTAGCATAACTCCAAATATTTCCTCGGTATTTTTCTTCTTTAGTGATTTTATCTTCATCGCGGGCGCGTAGTGGATTCCCAATCTCATTAACAGAAGAGGAATTTCTATTTTTAAAATTATATCCGTCTCCTGCTGTTTTACATTTTATTTTTAATGGATTAAAGGTTTTTGGCCTTCCTTTTGAAAGGATAAACATATATTCAAATTCTGGATCATATCTGTTGTGATTCAATGGAAGATAATTTTCTTTTTTGTAAATCATTGTGTCGTGGAGATTAAATCCAATTTCTTTGAAGAATAAAGCTTGACGAAAGCTAGTTCCTGATTCAGTTCCGTCTTTAGTTTGATCTCCAACAACCCAAACAACTACGCCACCGATTTTAATAACTCTAAATACTTCTATTGCTATTTTTTCAAATTCAAAACTAAATCCATTATATTTTCTTAAATTATCATAAGGTGGAGAAGTTACTGTTAAATCAATGAAATTATCTGGCACATTAGCCATTGTGGTAAGACAATCTTCGTTATAAACTTTATTTATTTCTAGCATAAAAATTATCCTTTTAAGAAATCTACCAAACTATTTGGTTTTTTATCTATTTTTTTATAATCTTCTCCTATTTTTTCGGAATTTAAAGCTAAAACTTTATTAATTCCCTGTTGATTATATTTCCACAAATTAAATTTTTTTTCTAAATATGAAATACCCCAATCTCCCGTTAGAGGGCGCAATGATTCTGTTTTGGATAAAAAATCAGGCAAAGTGAATTGTTCTACAAATTCAAATCCGTATTTTTTGATCCAAGATTTTACCACGGAAGTTTCGATTATCCACGAAATATCGCGCGGATTTATATGGGCCAAAAGTCTTAAAATTATCGCCCGGACGCGTAATCTATTATCTTTCTTCCTTTGTTCTTCTGGTGTTAAAATTTTCTTAGGTCGAGACATAGTATGATTCAAAATCACACTATACTATATACCTAGAATCTTTAGAAATTACAAATCTTCGTCGAAATCTTCTGAATTGCCGTTGCCTAAAAAATTTTGGGTGGACGCTATACTTTCCGCTTCATTCATTCCGTTTATAAAATTGGTGACATAAGCTCTGATACCCATTTCATTGATCGAATTGGAAAACTCTGCACGAAGGTCTGGTTCCCCATTGTTTCCAAAAAATATAATAAAATTTCCGTTTGTACACTCGGAAATTTGATTTAATAGGGATTCGGGGAAAATAAACGGCTCACCAACGGGGTCGATAAAGTTTTTTTTAGGCATATTTTTATGAAATATATTATACGCTAGTAATTTACACTTTTTTATACAAAAAACTTATAAATCTATACTAAATTCGTCTTTAAACATTTTTACGGATAAATTATTGATATTTTCATCATATAATTCTATAAAAATAAATCCATTGCTTTCTGACCATTCCATTTTTTTAGCATCTGATTGGAGTTTTTTTAAGTATCCACTGCGTCCGCCGTGCATAAATTTGTTATAATTGACATGCAAGGCACGAGGGCTAACCTCAATAATTATTTTTTTAGTAAAATTAATTAAATCTAACCGAAGTAAACTTCCTTTTATCAATAATTCCTCACAAATAATATCATTTTCCCAGTATTTATGAAGAAAATCTTTAACTTTTTTCTGAGGACCAGAAACTTTTCTATTCCAGTCAATTAAATAGGATTTTAAGTTATAATTAACTAATATAGTGGTATTTAATTTGGTGAGTTTCATTTTAGTAAATTCCCGCCATATTTCCCATAAAATATTCGGACGTAGGATTAGGATAAAAGTTTGGAGAATTTATCAAAAAGATAATTAGAAATAGGCGGATTTTCTTCAAAGAATTTTTCGCACTTGCTTACCCCCACGAATTTTTCGGGAACTTCAAAATTTTGAGATTTTAATTCTTCTAAAAGTTCTGTTTGAAAATAGTAGGAATTTTTTTCTTTCGTTATAAAGTTCCACATGAGACAAAATGAAAAAAGTTCTCTTTCCACCCATACACTTGTCCCGCCGGTTCTGCCATATCTAATAGGATAACGGATTTCCTGACCATAAGTTTCGTTATTGGATTTAACAATATTAATTTTGCAATAATGACCGATAGGTTTAGAATTTTTATCACCTTCTACCTCTCTGATAATATCATCTTGGTAGCGAGCGCCAAAATCTAGCACCCAATCAGCCGCGTGCTCCCAAACGTGTCCACCGCCCGCCTTGCCTTGTTTATTACTATCCCCCTTGGCGCGTGGATCAATTCTAATAGAATCTCGGACTTGGCTTACGAAAATAGAAATATGCCCCCGTTTCTGTAACGCGGCGGCAGTTTTCTTCATAAATGTTGATCCTAATAATGCCCCGCCAGCAACTTGATTACTATCTTCCATAGATTTTATACAATCATCTCTTTTTATCATCATATCCATCGAGTCTATAATGAAAAAATATTTACATTTTGTCGGATTGTTTCTAATTAAATCTCCTATAAAACTAAAAACAAATTCATAGATATTTGACTCTAAAATAAAACAGGTTCCATCTTCCCATTCTTCGATTTTATTAGTAAATTTAATTCCTGATCTAGCTTGGACCTCGGGGGACAAACGACCCTCAGATTTTATATAAATTCCTCTGTGCCCGACACCTCTCTTAAAAAAATGAAACATAAAGTCTAAAGAACAAGAAGTTTTGCCACCGGAGGCGTTTCCAATGGCTCTGTGTGCGCCGCTGGCTAACCCACCGTTCATAATAGAATTAGCAATTAAGCTTGAACAGGGAACTTTATAATAATTATCTTCTTCAAAGTTAAAGTGATCGGCTTTGTTTCCTTTTAAAATCGCGGCGACCTGATCTTGTGGTGATAATACTTTTTCATCATCTTCGTTTTCTTTGGAGACTTTAACTTCTTTAATTTTTGTCATATTGTTTTTATAAATTTTATTGATAATTTCTTTATAAAATATATACCTTTTATTTAACTTTTAGCTTCAAAACTAGAACATGTGGCGCATATAACCGGATTAATTCCTTGAATTTGTAGCTTATTACAAATTCGACCTTCGACATTGGAACCCGGCTGGCATCCACAGCTTGACCTTACCCAATAAGTTGTTAATTCACTTCTATGAATGCATGTTTCAAAGTTTTTAACAGATTCTTGATAAATTACCGGGTCATTGTCCTCTATTTTTTCTGATGTAATATCTTCCCCGCCTATTTGTATTTCAAAGTTCATATTTTTTGGTATTTTTATATGTTAAATTATATACTTTTATTGACAATTTTCCAGCCAAACTATTAAATTTTGATCTATTTAGGTGGGTGATGATCTTGGCAATAAATCGCCTTATGTTTTAAGGCCCAAAACCGTCTAAATCCTATTAATCCTTTATTTTCTTCCATAAATTATAAAGTTGTTTTGCTTTATAATTTACACTAATATTTAAGATTTGTAGTTGTTTATATCGTTTTTTACCATTCTAGCCACCAACTCAGGAAAAGAAATCTTGGGAGTCCAACCGAGTTCTTGTCGGGCGGGATTACTATTACCGTGCAATATTTCTACTTCACAAGGTCTATAGAATTTAGGATCAATTTTAATTAAAATTTTACCGTCTAAAGTTTCAAAAGTTTCATTTTCCGGCGGAATATAATTACCAATACTTCCTCTAAATGTCCATTTTCCTTCGATTCCCGCTTCCTTAAAGGCTATTTCGATAAACTCACGAACCGAATGGGTTTCGTTAGAGGATAAAATATATTCTTTAGGTTTATCTTGGTTTAACATTTTCCAAATTCCATCCACAAAATCCTCGCTGTCCGACCAATCTCGTTTAGCGTCTAAATTACCTAAACAAATAGGTTCAAAAGTTTGATTATTTTTAATTGAATGATAAATCCGCGCGACCCCTTTTGTTATTTTTCTAGTTACAAATTCTTCCCCGCGCCTTAATCCTTCATGGTTTGTAAGTAATCCTTGTATCGCATATAAATTATATGTTTCTCTATATACTTTTACAGTAAAATGGGCAGCACATTTACTAACGCCATACATAGAACGAGGCTTAAACGGGTGTTGCATGTCTTGGGGAGAATAGGATATATCACCCCACTGTTCTGATGATCCGGCATTATAAAATCTGGTATTTGGAGAATGTTTTCTTAACGACTCTAAAATATATAAAACTCCAAGAGAATTATTAATCATATGATTTACTGGCATATTCCATGAATTTCCAACAAAACTATTAGCCGCAAAATTTATGAAATAATCTGGTTTTTCACAAGAAATTAAACTATCAATGCAATGAGAATCAGATAATTCAAATGGGACAATTTTAAACCGTGGGTTATTTATATGATCTATATTTTTATGATTATTGACGCTTAATCTTCTAACTCCACCTAATATCTGATAATCTGTATTTTTTAATAAATAGTCGGCCATTAAGCTTCCATCTTGCCCAGTTACCCCTGTAATAATTACTTTTTTCATATTTATTTAATTGTTAAATTGTTTCTTCCAGTTATTTACACTTTTTTTAATAAAAATTACCACTCTTTGTCAATTTAAATGAAAAAAAGTGTAAATAAGAGATATGGAAATTTATTTAATTACTAATCTTATTTTAAAAAAGGGTTATATTGGTCAAACGATATGGGATTTCCAGTCGAGATACAATGGTTCTTGGTGGACTACAACTCACAACAATCTTTTGAAGAAAGATGTTATAAAATATGGAGTTGAAAATTTTGCAATAACTATTTTACACAAAAATATAGATTGCCGCGACGAGCTTTCAGCGTTGGAAGAATTTTATATTAAGCAATATCAAACACTATCCCCGAAAGGTTACAATAAGTTACCGGGGGGTAAAAGAAAATATATAAACGAATGGCTGAGCAAAGAATATGATTTAGTTGACTCGTTTGGTAATGAGTTTAGAATAAATAATTTATCGCAGTTTTGTCATAATAATAATTTAAATTATAGTGCAATGCTCAATATGGTGAGCGGTATAAATACATCTTCTAATGGATTTGCTTTGAAAGGGACAGATATTAAGTTAATTATTAATCCAAATGAACAATGGGAAGTAGAAAATATCAAAGATGGTAAAATATATCTAATTAAAAGAGGTGAAATTGACAACTTCTGTTCGTCTCACCACTTGAGAAAAAGATTATTGTTATCTGTTTTGAGAGGACAGGTAGACGTTTCTATGGACTTTAAACTAAAAAACACAATACTTAGTAAACAACAAAAAAATAATGGTTTAATTTACAAAGATATAGAATTAGAAAATCCAAATGGGGAAATAGTTATTATAAATAGTATTTATAAGTACTGTAAGGAGAATCCGCCGCTTGATAGGAAAGGTTTTTACGATTTAATAAATGGTAAAACGGCGGAATATCGCGGGTGGAAATTGCCTCTTGAAAAGAGAATAGAAAAGAAGAGAAAAATAGAAAATCTTGGGAAACGAATACAAGTTTTAGATATTAAAAATGAGAAAATTTTAGAAATAAAAAATATTAGTGAATTTTGCAGAAATAATAAACTAGATTTAAATAATTTTTATACTATGATTCGCGGAGATATTAAACAATATATGGACTATACTGTTCCGGGCAGAGATTTGTCTGGTTACAACAAACCAAAAAGAATTATATTTTTATCTTTGGTTCATACTTCGGGGGAGGTAATATCTAGCAAAAATCCAAAAACAATACAGTTTGTTTCCTCGGTTAATCCAATGATCTCGTCAGAAAGCGTTTACTCAATAATAAACGGAGAGATACAATCTGCTAAAGGATGGACGCTGTTGGATATTAAATATAAATACTAACGACTTTGTTCAAAATCCGCCGGATTAAATTGATTTTTATTTATCCATTTATTTCTCAATCTATATAATTTATCGTAAACAAAAAATCTTTTAATTGTTTTAATATCAAAAGTATTAACCAATTCTTTTAATTTTAAATCAGAAATAGAATATTCAAATTTTTTAACTCCATTATTTTGATTGGAAAAAACATGGTAAATCCCCGGCGTTGAGGAATTTATAGATAAATTTAAATCTTCTAAATTCAAGGTTTCCCCTGTTTCCAAAAAAATTTTTGTTATTTCTAATCTTTTTAAATCAAAATCTTTATCGGTCATTTTTAGTTTTGTCCGACGATTTAATTTGATCTTTGTAAAATAAAAGGGTTGCATCAATTCCCGCCGAAAAACCAGATTTTATTTTTCCAATATCATCTTTGTATAAATTATGTAAATCTTGGGGAATAGAACTTGAAATAAAACTAAACCAATACTCTTGGGCGAAATTATCAAAATGATTATCTAAATTATTCATATTTATATAAAATTATATACTTTTTTTAGTAAATCCGGCCATTTAATTTAATTTTCTATACAAGATACTAAAATTTTAGTTTCTGGAATTTGTTGTTTTACCGATGCAAAATAGTTAGGATTAAATTCCAACTTATCTTCTCCATAATTCCACCGATAACCGCAACCGAATCCGCCGACTTTCTCTCCAAAATGTAGATTTTGATAATTAATTTTTGAAATTAACCTTTCTTTTGATCCTACCCAACTTAAATGTTTAACGAAAACTTGATTTTGAGGGATGGTTTTAGACCTAAAAAACTTATCACTAGCTAATTGTTCCCCGTTTTGATAGACACAATCGTTATCCCAATTAAAACTTTTTAATATAAATGGCGGATTTTTTACTTTCCAGATTCTATTGGGAATAAACGCCTCTTTTAGTACAGTATTTTCTTCGATAACATGATTTTGAAAACAAATTTTAAAAACAGAAACATCTTGGTTTTTTTTAATATAATCAATAATGTTTTTTATTTCATTTTTTGTATAGATTTCATCTTGTGCGTCTAAAATCCAAACATAATCAACATTTTCTTTCAAAAGAGGTTCTAGGGCAAGTGTCCGCGCGGCAGCTTCACTTAAAGGAATTTCTGAAATATTTAAATAATTTAATTTGTTTTCGTTTTTTAGAGTTTTGAGTATTTCAATTGTTTCAATATCCGAACCGGCGGACACACCAAACGATGAATATTCCTCAAATACCGCGTGAAACGCGCTTAAAACAAGGTTACAATCGTTTTTTAATGCTAGGAAGGATTCTATCGCCCTTTCAATATTTTCGGCGGAATTAAAAGCCGCGATGACTAATCCAATTTTCATATTTTTTATTATTTTAAAACTACTTATTAAAAAATTTATTCATAGATAAACAAATCCATTCCGCCCATTTTTTGCTAAATATTTTACCAATAATAATTTTATGTTTATCAGGATCATTTTTGTCTAGAAATTTTTGTGTATCTATAATATCAAAAGATTGGGTTAAATAATTGTCTTTGATTATAAATCTTTTCATTTTTTAAACTTTTTCTATATAATCATTATATATTTTAATAATATTTTTAACAACCTGATGAGAACTAAATTGTATTTTATATTGATTATGATATTTGTTAATAATATCATTATAATAATCGCGGTTATTTTGAATGTCTTGAATTTTTTCAAACATGCTCTCCGCCGTAGCTTCTTTTGAGGCAAATTCAGGCGCAAACTCCATTGAACACTCGCAATCGGAGCAAACTATCACTGGTTTTTTTGCCAAAAAGGATTCAATAATTGATAATTCGATTCCGCCAAACGAACTGGGAGACAATATAAAATCTGCGCTATTATAGTAAATATTTAACCATTTATCATCAACGCTGCCTCCGAATTTTCCATACCCCATATATTCGCTACCAATAGAAAGTAACTGATTTTCATTATAATATTTCTCTATTAAATTTTTTATTAAAAAGCTACGCTTGTTTGGACTATTTAATCTTCCCACTGCCAAAAATTTTAATTTATTATTTGATTCTTGTAAGGTAACTTCTGAAACTTTAATGTTTTTTGCTGGTTGATATATCACCGGAGAATCAATATTATAATATTTTTTAACCTGCCCGGACACAAATTCAGAAATACTTGTTACAATATCGGCTTTATCTATAACTTTTTTGTATCGTTCTAAAATTTCTGGAAAGTCAGGCAGGAAATCTGGCAAATCCAAAATATTAACAATTTTTACTTTGTTGGGATATAAATCTGCTAACTCTAGAAATTGTTTATAACTATCAGGGTCGTTAGAATAAATAAATTCGCTGTCATTTGGGTAATCGGTCTGAATCCAGTCGTTTTCCCAAAAACCATGCATAATGCGCGGCAGCATGGCCGGTTTCCAGTCAGTATGAGGATTTCCGCATAAAAAAACTTTATTCATAAATTATTTGATAATACTATATACTTTTTCTAATTACCCATTCTGAATTATGTAGTTCAAATTTGTCTTGAAGAGACTTAGACGTTACAAACGTACTAACTGCACCTACAACACCTAGCCATCCCGCATCGTGGTCGTCACCCAACATTGTCCCACCGGGCTTAACTAAATCCCAATAACTTTTAATATCATCTAAAACTTCATCGTATTCGTGACAAGCATCAATATAACAAAAATCTGCAGAAATATTTAATTTTTTCAAATATCGCGCGGCATCGTGGCTGGAATGAGGGACCGGAATAATGTATTCTTGTAAATTTGCATGGATAATATTAGAAATAAATCTTGGATACAATGTTGGAAATCCATTTTTACATTTTAAAGATGGAAATGCCCCGTCATAAAATCTATGATAAGTTGAACCATTCCAAGTATCTATGCAAAAAATCGTAGGAATTATGTTTTTATTTAAAAAATATTTCGCCATTGAAATCGCGGAGGAACCTTTCCATGAGCCAACTTCAATAATTAAAACTTCTTTTTCTTTATAATTTCCAAGAATTTGTTCAATTGAACGATCAAGATTGTTTGTATCGGTTTCATAATCATATAGGTCTTTAAAGTCTTGATAGATGTCTTCCCTGTGAACTATTTGCATGTATTTATTCATAATTTTAACTATTTTTTATTAATTCGATTATTTTTTCAATTGGAATATCTGTTATTTTGTCCGCCGAGATATATTGACCATGCGGATTCACGGGAATATGACTACAAATTCTATCAATTTTCATATCAATATAATTTCTTGTATAATAACCTATCGTTGGAAAATTATAAGCTGACGCAACCCATGACATAGCGGTGTCTGCGGTAATTAACATTTTACATGACAACATGGTTTTGACCGAATTAAAAAATGTAGTATTTGTTGTTTCTGTATTATTTAATTTGGGCTCTTTATCCGTTCCTATTAAAATTGTTTTATATCCTAGTTTGTGAATATTATCAACTAATTCATTAAGTTTTTCTACCGAAAACGTCCGCCCATTACTTGCTCCATAACCCGGAAAAACACTTAAAGCAATATAATTTTCGTATCCGGGAATAGTATCAAACCATTTAGTTAAATTACATTGGAGATTTTCAGTTGGCTCAAACCCGTGCGATAAACAAATCTCTTGGGTAAAATGATGGTAATTATACCAATCGTTTCTAGTATGTTGGGGCATCGCATTAAAAACAATATCATATTTCTTAAACTCAAGATATTTTTTATCTATATCTGAAGGCCAATTATTGTACCCCTCCCAAATATGTATATTATCAAAATATAAATGATTATAAAAAAGTGGGGATATTTCAGAAAAATTTTTTGAAATACCAAGGGTCAACTCAGAATCAGGAAATCTCTCTTTAAAAACTTTAGCAGCGGCGGTAGAAATTATCAAATCGCCATATTGTCCAGCATTAAACCCAATCGCTTTTTTCATTTAATTTAAATTATAGTCATTAATTTTATCAGACGGAACTAAAACAATATCTTGAGTCCACGGAGAATTTACGGTAATTCTTTCTAGAGTATTTTCATTATACATAAAATAATTAATATCTTTTAATAATTCAACGATAAAAGAGGATGTCCCCGGAAACCATTCTGCGTGTAAAATTTGAATTTTGAATATAATTATTCATATTTATTAATTCTAGCCGTGCATTTCCACATTAAATTCCTCACGAATTGGCTGACCCGGCTTAATTATCCAGTCTTGTAATTTTTTAAAAGCTGGAACTCGATAATCGTTACTAGACCCCGGAGTATGTAGAACGAAATCTCCATACTCAAAATTATACCCTAAACTTCTCATACCTAGATGAAAGTGTGAATTAAACTTTCTCACATGCTCGATTTTAAAATGATGTTGTTGATCTGGGTTATTTTTATAATATTGAATTATTGCGCTTTGTTCAAAAAATACGTTTGGTCCGCCGATTGGATATTTTGAATCGTCATAAATTTCTTTTAATAACTCATGAGTCCACGGAGTATTTTTATAGATAATTGAACCAGTATTTAAACCGTCAATATTTCCTTGATAGCATGTCATTATAACATCATAATTTTCATCCACAATATCTTCTAACTTGATATTTTGATTCATTATCATCGTATCAACGTCCAAACACCAAACCCAATCGTAGTCAGCAAGATATTTTCTAGTTAAAAAGACTTTACTCCAAGAAGAATGTCTTGTTTTATCTAAACCATCCGACTGAATTGCATAATAATATTTATGTAAATTACAATACTCGATTAAAGACTTTGAAGTTATTTCAGACAGTTCTTTGAACGGTGGACCTTGATGCTCTCCATCATCAAAACATTGAATTATTAAAAATTTATTCATATTTATATTTAGGGTTTAGGGGTAAAAATTATATATCCAGATTCTTTATAAAATAATTCTGAATTATGGGTTTCATTGAAAAAGTTCTTAATTTTATCTAAATAATTTATATGGAGTTTGGGTTGAATCGCGGCGGATAATTTACAATGATTATCTGGAAATACTTCCGTTTCAGAAAAAATCATGGCATCGTCCATTAAAAATACATCTTTATTGTTCGGCCTTAGTTTTTTAATCAAATTAAGTTCTTCCCATAAAGGTAGTCTTAGGTTTTCGTCCTCGCAAGAATCAAATGGTATTCCAAATACATCACTGGCCGGGAAATGTGCATCCAGCCAAAAACAAATATTTTCTTTAATATCAGGTAGAATATGATTTAAACCAGTTAAACTGTCCCCTTGTAAAATTTGAATTTTAGAGTCGGGCGGATAAGTTTTGCGATATTGATCAATTACTTCTTTAACTAATTCAATAGAGTATAATTTTTCAAAATTAAAAGTCCGCGCGAATTGAACGCCATGCCCCCACCCAAGACCAGTTTCAACAAATATAGAAGTTTGATATTTTTCTACAATATCGTTTAAGTCAAAAAATTTAAGTGATCCCATATTTTTATTCTATTTTTGAAAGTGCAACCTGACCTAATTCCACGTTATTCCATAAAACTTTAAAACCTTTTTCTAATAAAAATGGAACAGAATAAGCCACTTTTCCAGAAACTAAATCTGGCGCATCGTCTGATAAAATTATTGAATTTTCTAATAGTTTATCAATTGAAGATTCAGCTTCTTTTAATTGGTGTTGACAAGCTAGTCGCATTTCTGCGTCGTACCCGGTGTCATAACTATCTAAATATAAAAAGTGAATTGGTTTATCAAATCTTTGTAAAAATTCTACAGAGTCTCCAACAACGTAAGTTATATTTTCAGAAAAATCTTTGGTAAAAACTTTACAATTTTCAATATTCTCGGCGTTAAGATCAACCGTCCATAAATGTGAGCCGGGAAGTAATTTGACAATTCTAGCCCAAACAGATGTACTACATCCGTCTCCACCATGAGAATCTGTTCTTTGTGTTCCTGTTTCAACAATATTAATAGACTGTCCAGAAAATCTTTTCTCAATAATATCTACGGCTAGAAGCATTGATTTTGTACGACTAATTAAATTAGAATTCTCTTGAATATAATTTTTTAAATCTTGGAAGTTATTCATTTAGTAATTATTATTTAGTTTTTTGGGAAATACCAGACTCCGAAGCCACATTTTAGTTGAATTTTATGAGGTTTTTCATTATTATTTTGAATTTCTTTTTTATACTCTTCAAAATCATATTCACCAAAAAATTCTTTTAACGCTTGTCCAACCGGAGGGTGTTCGGCATCGTGTCCAGCGATGATTCCACCAATTTTAACTTTTTTATACCAAAAATTTAAGTCAGAAATAACATCTTCGTAACGGTGTCCGGCATCCACAAAAAGAAAATCAATTGAAGAGTCTTCAAATCGGGCGGATGCTTCTGCGCTAGTCATTTCTAACGGAATTACATAATTTTCTATGTCACACTTAACCATATTATCTTGGAAAATGTGAAAAATTGAACCGCCATTTTTTTGAATTGTATCGACGTGAACAGGTTCGTTTTCGGCTCCTTTAAAAGTATCAACGGTATAAAATTTTATGTTTTTACCGGACTCTTTAATTTTTTGTGCTTGATAAGCTGTGGATTTTCCCATCCACGCGCCTAATTCAACAATTACAGTTCCGTCTTGTTGACTTTTTTCTACAAATTCGTCGGCTACGGGTTCCCACGAAAACCATCCTTCTATTTCTTTATAATTCATTTTATTAGTTTTGTTATTAATTTTATATACTTTATTGTCTTGTTTTTTATAAAAATCTAAATGTATGCAATTTATAGGTAATTCTTTTAAAAGACCTGTAGCCGTATCATTACTTTCTTTATAATGATCGTCTGGAAACTTTTCCAGCGGCGGGTTATAAACCATTTGTCCGCCCCACTCATTGCTAAATAACCAATCAATACTATGGTTTCCGGTAATCCAATAGGGATAGGGTAGGTTAGATACTCCGTGGTTATTTTTTAATAATCTTTGATAAGTTGATGAATTATAATTAACTAATTGAAAAAATCCATAACAAAATCCTCTATATAGGCAACTATTTTTTACTTCGTCTGGATTATTTTCTATCTTTAACCACTCTTCTTCGCTTTCGATATTAAATCGACGGCACCCATACATATTTTCTTTGTCCAAATTAGACAAAATTACTTTTTCTTTAAAGTCCGCCGGAAGAATGCAATCAGAATCTAACAATAATACCCAATCTTTAAAGAATAAATTTTGCAAACCAACATTTATAGCCAAGCCTTTGTTCATTTCCGCCCCGTTATGGTTAAAAGCATCGGTTGTAATGCAAGTTAATTTATCGGATTTTAAACTTTTACAATACTCAACTACCGGATCGTTTTCTTTTGTTAAAATAACTACATGATCTGCTATTGCTAGATTTTTAGGTAGGGTAGTAGATAAAATATCTAAATAATCAAATGCTACTATAATTAGTTCTAATTTATTGTTCATATATGAATTATATACTTATTTATGCCAATGAGATACAATAAAAGAATCTTTTTTTTCATTTTCTGGAATATCCCAGTCCTGCCATATTTCACCGTTGAGTATTTTGTTCCATTCATTATCTGACCATTTAGGATAAATATATTTTTCTGTTGGGTATTTTAATACTTTTAAACCTTTTCGATCTGGCTGGTGAATGTATTGTGAACTGTCGGGATTTTCTCTAACGGAAGAATAACCATTATCTTTAATCATAGAAATATGAGCAACATTATAATTATTTTTTTTAAAAAATTCTTGAATAAATTGTTCTAGATATTTAACATGATTAAATGGCCCCGGCCCGCCATAAACTTTATTACCATCTTTATCTATTTCAAATTTATCTATTGAGTTATAAAATTCTGTGTTAATAAAGAATGACCGGCCTGAATAAATATTTTGACCGCAAATTCCGCCGGTTAAATCTATGCATTTATATCTAAACTCCTCTGTTTCTATAGCTTCAATCCATTTATCAATATCGTTTTGAGTAATCGACCCAGCGATTTCACAATCACACTCAATCCAAATACTGTAGTCTGATTTACTATTTTCAAATAATTTAACTGTCCCGAATCCGCCGCCTAAGTTTTCAGGTTCGTTAATTAAAGTATCAATTAGTCCAATGTTAAATAATCCATGAATTTGATCTGGATCATGATAACCATTATTTAATAAAATAATCTGATGCTCAAAAAGACAGTTTTTCTTAATGCTTTTAAGACACAATTCTGTTTCGGCAGGCCGAGCGTAGTTTAAAACTAAAATATTAACCATGAAAGTTTATATACTTTTCCACCGGGAAATCATGTCGAAAATCTCACCTTCAATTGTTTTTTCAAATTTAAATCCAGTATCTAAAAGTTTTTTATTGGAAACGTAATATCCGTCGTTGGGTGTTTCGTCGGAGGTATAATTTATAGAAATTTCAGGATTTAGACTTGCACAAATTTCAGCTATCTCTTTAACTGTTCGGTGTTCGTTAACAAATTGAACTATTTCGTTTTTATAATCATTATTTAGACTCCAATTGATAAATTTTACTAAATCAAAAACTGAGACGAGTGGCTTAATTTGCGATCCTGAGCCGAACACACTTAAATTTTCATTAAATGCGGTCTTGCGACTAAATAAATTTGGGAGAATAGACCATCTAATATTATTAGACCACCCATAAACTGAAGCAAGACGTAAAATCAAATAATCTTTTTTTGAATTAACAATATCTTTTTCAGAATTAGCTTTAGTTGTCGAATAAGAAAGGTTGGGACAAACTGGACTTTCCTCGGTAATTTTGGCGGAATTTGGTGGAAGAGATTCAAATACGCAATGAGTTGAAAGAAAAATAATCCGCGCGGAATCATTCATATTGTCAAGAATGAATCGCGTGGCTATTTCTCCATTGGTTATAATATTATGGGATGTTTCTGGGGTTTCCTGAGATTTTACTGCCGGAACTTTAGTAATTCCGCTTGTATGAACGATATAGTCAGCCCAAGATATTAACTCGGCGGAATCAAAAACATCTTTTTGTTGAAAAATAATATTTTTCTCTACAAGGTTTTGAACAGCAGAGTTAATATAATTATTATCTATTCCAATAATATCATTCTTTTCAGAATCTAGAATTGAAACTAATTCCGTTCCAATATAACCTAATATACCCGTAATTAAAACTTTCTTTTTCATTTTATTCAAAAGGAATTATCCATTTACCATAATAATCATAATTCTTCTTTTTGATATCGTTGGCAAAATTATACGCTCCGATAATTGTGGTTGCCGGATCGTCGTTAACCCAAAATTCTCGACTTTTTATTTCAATTTTTGTGCCGGGGACAAATTTTCCAACTTTCAAACTAGATTCCTCGACGGCATAATCAATATATTTTTCTAATCCAAAATATTGAATCAATAAAACGATTTTCGCGGGGACTCCATATAAAGCAATTTTTCCGGGTCTATTACTACTTAATTGTTCTAACAAATTTACATGTGATTCATGCAATTTAACATTTAATAAATTGCTATAAGTTTCTTCTTTGTATAAACCAAAATCTTCTTCTAGTTTGATTAAATTATTTACTGACGAAGATTGATACCCACAATTTTTAGTCCAAGTTACATAAATTCTAAAACTACCCATTTGAACATTATTCAGTTCGACTTCCGCAATAGTTAATCCATGTTTATTAAAAAATTGTTTTAAGGGTTTAATAGAGTGGTAATAAATATGTTCAGCATAAACCTGTCCAACGTCTAGATTCAATATAGTGTTCAGCCAATAAGCATTTTCAAAAACAAAATAACCTTGTGGGTCTAATAATATTTTAACACCTTCAACTATTTCGTTCAAATCTGGAATATGAGCGAAACAATTATTACAGGTAATTAATTTAGCTTTAACATAATCATATTTATAAATTCGCTCGGCTAAGTTTGGAGTAAAAAACTCATTTATAGTTTCTATTCCGTTCCCTTCTGAAATTTTAGCGATATTCCCCGCCGGTTCTATATTTATAATATTATCAAATCCAAGTTTTTTATATTCTACCTCCAACAATCCATTATTCCCCCCAATTCCGACAATTAAATCATTCTTTTTAATCGGTAAAACTCTGGTTGTCGTATCAGCGTATTCAGCAAAATGTTTCTGTAAATTCGGCGGACTGGAATAGTTATAATTTTTAAATAAAATGTCCGGCGCGACTTCATCAAATAGTTGATGTGAACCACAATTTTTACACTGGAAAACTCGCAAAGGCGCGCGAAACTCACCAGTCGAATCGGCGGAGTCACGAAGGTTGTTGGCTAAAGGAACATTAGAAAAATTTAATATTTCTATTATGTCGGTTGAATCACATAAACGGCAAGAATTTGTTGTTTTAATATTATCCATTTATATAAGGTGAAGCATCATAAATACTTTTTAATGATGTTGGAATTCTTACGGTATTTTTTTCGTAGCTTTCGGGGTCGCGCGGAAGAACGCTAAAACAATAAAAACTATTTTTGACGGGAAAAAACATAGTATGAGCAACATTCGGCCCGGTCCAATGGATGTCTCCAACTTTTAATACCGTTTTTTTAATTTGATGATCTTTTAATTCTAGAGAATTAATGTCAACTTCATAAATCCAAATTTCTCCCTCGGTAATTAAAATGGTGTGACCTTCTGGATCGCGGTGCCAGTGATTTGCTCGTTCGGTATTAGGTTCCGATGTAATACAAGTAATAGAACCAACATTACATTGTTCTAAAATTGCTTGAATTAAGCCGCGATTATCAACATGAGAAGGTAGATTTTTTAAATTTTGTGTCATAGTTTTATAATATATTTTATATACTTTTTTCTGGTAATTCTTCTAGAATTTTTTCTAATGTTTCCGAGATTGAAGGGAATGGAAAAAATCCAAGATTGTTAATTTTTGTTATATCTAAATAAAAATCTTTTGATTGGATTTGATTATGGAAAATCGGTGGATCAATTGTACTAAATACACTTTTTGATCCGATTTTGTCTTTAACATATTCTAATATATCAATCATTTTATATGCAACGCCTGACCCTAAATTATAAATTTCTTCGTTCTTGCCAAAGTCTATAATAAATTTAATACCTTTACAAATTATTTCCACGTCTAAATAATCTCTAATTACGTCTCCACCGTGATAAAGATTAACATCTCGCCCGGCTTTGATTTCATTAATTAACCAAGTTAAAGCATTTTTCTTCTTACTAAATTTATCCCCCGGCCCTATAACATTAGAAAGACGAACTATATTATATTTAATTGAATTAGCCTGACAATATGTTTCTACCAGTTTTTCTGCAAACGCTTTGCTTCCGCTATAATAGCCTCTAGCGCACGTCGGAGCATCTTCTTTAACCGGGAGTGACAGATTTGGACTATAGACAAACCATGACGAAATAAATATAAATTTGTCCCCGGATTTTAAATTCCGCAAAACTTTCATTAAATTAACGAGATTAACTTCTATATTTTCTTCGGGTGAACCATAATTATCAACGGTAGATCGTAAATAAAGTATAATATTAGATTTAGGTTTAAAATCTCCGGACTTAATGGGAACCGTATCACGCGGATACATTTCGCAGAATTTACTTCCTATAAAGCCTACGCCAAAAACCCCAATTAAATTATTCATTTTTGAAATTTTTTAAAACTTCTTCGATATGATCTAAATGTTCTTGAGTCCACGCGGGCGAACAACCCAAAAATATAACCCGACGCATTATTTCATTTGACACAGGAAATTCTTTATAGTTTGGTCCATAATTAGCATACTTTCCATGAAGTAATAAATTCCCTGTAAACATTTCACGATATTGAATATTATTATTGTTTAAATATTGAATTACTTTTCGTTTTTGTTCGTAATCCTTAAAAATTATTCCCGTTCCAAACCAACTTACATCAGCTTTATCGTAACTTTTAGGGAAATTAACACCCGCAATGTATTTCTGAAATAAACCTTGAACAAAATCTTTGTGTTGTTTTCGCCTTTGATGAATCTCTGGTAACTTTTTTAATTGAACTAAACCAATTGCCCCTTGCATATCCATTGCCGGTTGTAAATTATGTCCAACTCTTTCGTAATAATAATTATGTTGCCAAATTAAATCGGGTTCTTGTTCAAACCACGCGGACTCACGCATTCCGCATTGCCCACATTTAGATAAATTAGCCACTTGAGAGCAATAGCATCCTTGACCCCATCGAGAAAAACTTCGCGCAATTCTAATTAATTCTTCATTATTTGATGTTACGATACCACCATGACAAGTTGTAATATGATGCGAAACATACATGGAACAGGTAGAAATTTCTGCATATTCATTTAATTGTTTATTGTTCCAAGTCGAGCCGAGACAGTCACAAAAATCTCCGGCTAAAATAAGATTATATTTTTGACATATTTCTAATAATCTATCTATGTCTGGCGGGGAACCTAAAGTTGGAGCTAAAAATATAAATTTAGTGTTTTTACTAATTTTACTTTCTAATAAATCTAAATCAATATTCAAACCTTCTAATTCAGCGTCAATAAAGATAGGTTTAATATTATTATGAATAAGAGCGGCGGCAGTAGCTGGAAAACACGAAGAACATACAATTCCTTCGGTTATATTATCTTCCCATTTATAATATTCTTTTAATGCTGCAATAGCACACCAATTTGCACTACTTCCCGAATTTACCATCACTCCAAATTTATTATTTACTGTTTTGCAAAATTCTTTTTCAAAGTCATTAACCGCTCGGCCCGACGCACCCCACAACCCGAATAAAAATGTATTTACTCCTTCAATTAATTCTTCGTCAGAAAAATATGGAGCGTTATAAAAAATTTTACCATTAAATTGTGCGGAATGATTCCATTTAGGTAAATATCCATACTTCTCTTTCAGGATTTTAATGAATTGAGTAATATCTTCTTTAGGTGACATATCTTCCATTTTTTTGAACCAGTTTTAATTTAATTACTTTCAAATTCTCCAGCCAATACCTTTTTACAAATATTTATAAATTCATCTTCGCTGATTTCTAAATCCCCTCGCATTTGATGATATAATAAGTTATTTCCAAATGTATTTCCACGTCCAAAAAAAAGGCCAGAATCTACAGGGGAAAATGGGTCAATTACATGAGAGGGGTAAATGACAGAAACTATTCCGCCCGATTCTTTTGTTTTGTATGCTAATAATTCTGCCGTATCTCCGCCAAAATCATCACTTTCATCTGAATAATGATCCATATTCGGGCGACCAATTTTATTATACCATTCCGAAGAAAACCATAAAAACGCCTGAGAAGGAAAACAGTGGATTGTAGAATTTGTTATTTTATTTTTCTTGTGGTTGCTTTGTTGACAGTGACCCGCAATTCCCATTTTATCTTTTACTAAATTAAAAAAAATATCAACAGTTTGTTTTTTAAGTATAATACAATCTATATCGTTAAACCAGTAAAAATCTGGCTTTATAGAATCAATAGTTTGATTAATTATCCAATTCATACATTGCCCGTGGCTCACTCCGGGAAAAGGCATTTTCAAATAATTCATGGGCAGGCCAAATTTTTCAGCCATTACTTTATGATTATATTGTAGGACTTTATTTTCTCGTCCGGCGCGATTGTCTCCATATAAAACTATAGGGAGAATTGTTTTCCCATCTATATTTAGTAATTGTAAATTCATTATTTTATTTTAATTATCCGGCAAAAATTATTGAATTTTTATAACATCTAAATTTGCGACGAAAAGGCAGTCTGAGCCATCATGTTCTTTTGTATAAAGTTTCAGAGCGGCAAAACGATTTTGAACCTGCGCGAAAGCCTGTCTAACCCCATCAAATTCTTTATTAAAATCATCAAAAAGAATATAGGGAATTTTTAACGCCAAGGCAATCTGAATGTCAATATCTATGCCCGGCCTCCAGTGATCCCCATCGCAAAACATTAAATCATATTTTTCATTTAAATCTCCATCAATTGAGGCGGCTAAACTTCTTTTATGAATAAATTTAAATCTATTTCCATAATTCGCGCGGACACTTTCAACGGCGGCTAATTGAACAGAATCTCCACCGATTTCTTCTGGGTGACCCACCGAATTTAAATAATCATTAGTTACGTTATCTAAAAATGGATCGACCGACGTTAATTTAGAATTATATTTTTTAGATAACTCTAGCATCATTAAACTAGAATTGCCACAGAAAAATCCAATTTCAAGGATATTTTTAGGTTTAATAAAGTTAATACATTCTTCAAAAATAACAGAATGTGATTCAACACTTGAGCAACCCCCAGTTTTTACTCGATCAATTGTATTTTGTAGTTCAATTTTTTGTTCTGGTGTCATAGTTTTTAGGATTTATGATAAATTATATACTTTTTATTTATTAAATTTGGTCTTCTTCTCCGGGTTTTGAGCCAATATGTTGAACAGTTATTGCTTTTTTATCAAAACTATAAAAACTATAAGGCCCGAACATCTGCGCGGCTAGATTGGTAAAGGTTAATTCCGCGTTTAATTTATTTTCTTTTATCAAATTAGTAATTAAATCTTGTTGCGCGCAAATTGAATTATAAATATTTTTTATATTATGGGTTAGGGCAACGTAAGGGTTAAATGAAAAAATAGTATTTTGTCTATACCAACCAGTCTTGTCTTGAATTAGTGTCGGATAACGATCTAGATCGTCAGACTCACGCGGTATTCTTACTTGAGATATTTTATTAGGATTATTATCTAATAAATCAATGGCATATTTCAAATAATAATATAAATTATGGGATTTAGCGTGACATAGAAAATCATCCTCCCAATTTAATAAAAAAGGAGTATTAATTTCTTGTAAAACAGTTCCTAAATCTTTTAATTGATTTATAGGATGGCTACAATGAAAATGCGACCATTCGCCCACGGTTGTTAATACTTTGTAACCTAATTCTTCAAAATCCACGCGCATTTTTTCACCAAATTCGATTTCATTAGGTGATATTTTTATATGAGCGAGTTTTTTCGCAAAATCAATTTTATGTTTTTCAAGATCGTGAATAGTTTCATAATATCTATTTTTAATCCCAAAATGGCCTTTGGTAGTTGCAAAAATACAAACCGTTAAATTATTCATTTTTATATTTATTCTACTTCTCTCTCAAAATCCACCCAATAAGTATATTCATCTTCATTATCCACGGTTTTCATAAACTCAACTAATTTTTCTTTAGAATCAAAAACTCTTGTCCCGCCCAACATTGAACCGGGGTCGTCACATTTGTTACAAATTGCTTGAGCTATATAAACTTTCATATTTCTATAATTTTTATTCTATTGGTAAATTATGTAATTTAGCCGTGCCGTTATATTTATTTTCAAAATCTTGGACGGATAATTCTACTTCTACTTCCCGGCCCGACTCAACTTTCCAGTGTTCGGCCCAAAAATTTCTATTTCGCGCGGCTTTCTTTTCAAAATCTAAAAGTCCATAATGCCAAATCCAAGGAATATTATTATTTGTAATTTCCCATAATTTTTTATTATCATCTAAACTTGGATCAATTAAATAAACTGATGAAACTAAATTTCCGTCCGCCGATATTAATTCACAGCCGTCAGACAATTCTATTGAGTGTGTTCCGTCGTTTTGCCGAGCGAAATTTACAACCCCTCTAAATAATCCCTGTTTATGAATTCTCCATTTGAAGTTTATATCTTTATAATGGTATTTATCACCTATAATATTAATTACCGGTAACATAGCCGCTTGATAATTACTATTTAGAAAATATTCAGAAATAGAATCAATAGAATCTTTTAAATTTAAATTTATTGCTTCGTCCATGTCAAAACTTAGCTTAATAGGATTTTTTGTCGCCTGTAAAGCAATGTTTTTTAAAATTCCATCCAGCCCCGGATTATCATAAGATTCGGCGGATTCAATAATATTTAAATTTTTATATTTTTTAGTTAGATTTTTTAATTCTTCTAAAGTGTTGTCTATAGAACTATTACAACAAATAGTTACGTCCCCGGAATCACCAACAAATTCACAAAAATTATCAACATGGTATTTATAATCAAATTCATTTTGAATTAAATTAAAAGCACTGACGTAAACTGAATAAAAATTTTTATCCATTCTTAAAAAATCAATCCCACGGATTTTCCATGTTTAATTTCATTAAATTAGAATTATTTTTAATATCTTCATTTCTTAAATCTTCAAAAATTTGATGGTATAAACCTAATTCTGAATCGTCAATTAAAGAATTCGACCGATCTGAATAATATTCACTATCCATTTCTTGTAAAAAAGAAAATTCTAATTGATCCGCGCGATAATATTTAGTTTGATTCATTGTTTTCTGTATTAGTATTATTAATATCTTCTATTCTATATACTTCAAATTTTACATTTTTGTTATCTATAGCCTGTTTTATTTGTCTTTGTCGTTTATTTAAAACAGCTTGCCCGGTTTTTACTTCTAAAAAAATTACCTCAGTTATATTTTCATTCTCTAAATCGTTAAATATAATAAAGTCCACGGGGGCGGAGCAGAACCTCATATTTGATATTTTATATGGGAATCCGGGGAGTAGTCCAACAATTTCTTCCGATACTTTTCCTTTAACTACCGCTCTTTGCGTCGTATTGGCATCTATTCTTGCGTTTTTTATCTCCGCCGCCTGTTTTGCCAGCAAATCATTTATTTTCAAATTTAAACCATCAATACTAGAATTTTGGTTTCGTGAAACTCTTAATAATTCTTGATATTGTCCGGTTAAATTAATATTCCGGGCGGACACTTCTTGGAATTTTT
>NZ_JBJXDQ010000117.1:0-5477 GCF_046155325.1 Flavobacterium sp. | reverse complement strand
ACTTTGGTCGTGTCTTGCGGTTTTCCTTGTGAGAAAGCGAGAATAGAAAAAAGAAAAAAGAGAATAGAAAATAGACGAATTGACACTAGATTTGAAGGTTTCGTCTTTGTACTCTGTACTTTGTACTTTGTACTGTTTAAATAAAATAAATTGTTCATCCGTAAATAGTTTTACGAATAAAAGGGGGAATTATTCTTTTGTTAAATTAAAAAATGATTGTTCTATAACAAATAGATAGCGTGCACGCTACTTTTTTGTCATTTTTTCCCTTGGCAGCATTACCTGCCCAGGTTCTTTGGGTATAATCTCAGCTCGTTATTTAGAGCACCCCTTTGAGACAGGGCAAAGATAGGAAAGTATTAAGATAAAAGTATCAAGTCTAAAGATTTTTCGGGATTATTTTTTCTTAATACTAAAAATCAGGCTTTCTTCTATTTTTCTTAATGTCGGATAAACTTTTTTTGTCTTTGATTCGTTTTCGTATGACTGATTTAGGAATTCTTGTAGCTTTCCTGATTTTCGGAATCACCAATCCGGCAGTGATAATGTCCAAAAAACGTTTGGTTACAATGGCTTTGTTTTTAAGCTGGCTTCTATCTTCGTCACAATTTAAAATGAGAATTTGATCTGCTGTCAGCCTGGAATATAGCTTTAATTCAAGCCTTAGTTTTTCCTCATCAGAAAAAGACTTAGAATTTTTTAAATCAAAAGATAAAACTACTTTTGAAGAAACTTTATTTACGTTTTGACCCCCAGCTCCACTGCTACGAACAGCTTTGAACTGTAATTCGGCGAGTACTATTTTAGCATCCAAAATTACTGGGGTTGGTGATAGGAGTTTAATAAATCATTGACCGTTTTAACAGGATTAAAAGTCATTAATGGCACTTCGACAAAAACAGAAATCCATTTTGCCATAGCTCCGTTCCATAACCCCGGTAATTCGTAACCTTTTAAATCACGACCGTCTTTGTTTTTTTGTACTATAAAACCGCTATTGTAATCAACATACTTAGTTAAATCGAATTTTTCGTTTTTAAAATTTCTAATACCACAAACCAAATCCACTGGATTGAAGTGAGTTGCATTCGCTAGAATATTAGCTTGATTTATATTGGTTAAATCTATTTGTGAAGTCTCCACAATTTGAAGGGAAACATTTCCATTAGTATCTTTAACCCAAAACGGACCTCCTCCTGTATCGCCCTCATTTTTTACCATTCCACAAACTCGAATAGGACGATCTAAAATATTTTTTAGAAAGCTAATTTTATTTTCTAAAGTATAATTTTCAACATCCTTAGGTATTTCTATATTTAAATTATTTTTGACGAAAATGATTGTTTCATTCAAATGTTTCTCGCTGCTATTTTCAATTTCATTCAAATATTTAAAAACTTGTTTTTGCAATTCAATTAAAATACCGGCTAATGCTTTTTTGTATAATGCGATAGTTTCGTTATGATTTTGAATGACATTGTCTATGTTTTTGATAAATATAATATCAGCTTCAAGATTATTTAAATTCTTAATCAAAGCCCCGTGACCACCTGGTCTAAATACTAATTTACCCATTTCATCCCTGAAAGGCTTATTTTCCATATCAACAGCAATAGTATCTGTGCTTTTATCTTGATTCGAAAAACTTATTTCTATGGTTGTTTTATTTTCATTCTCAATTTTACTTTTGATTGCATTTATAATAATTTCAAATTCTTTTTGGTGTGATTCTGAGACCGTAAAATGCAGATGAGAATTTCCTTTTGAAGTTGCATAATGTACACACTCGTTTAAATGCTCTTCAATTGGTGTTGATATCCGATTGCTATATTTATGAAAAGGGAGAATTGCCTTTGGTTTATTGGCAAAATCAAAATGCTTTGACGAAAGTAACGTTTCAATGAAATAATAATTTTTATAATCACTATTGAAATTATTGAAGTCTGGAAATGTTTTTTCTAATTCGAAAAGCACTTCGTCATAAAAAGGAAATTTTTCTAAACCTACAATAAAAATTGATAATTTACTGTCTTTTTTTCTGTTGATGTAAGCATGAATACTTTCATTTTCAACATCAAACTCATTCAAAAAAGTATTCAAAAACTTAAACATTCTACTGGCAGCGCCAGAGGCGGGAACGAATTTTTTTAATTTCAATGTGCTTTTAACGCTATCAAAGTAAGTTGCTTTTTCCTGATAATCATTTTCCGACAACTTCAAAATTCCGTTTGAAACTTTTGCAGGTTCAATTAAAACGGTTTTTGGAATTCCGTTTTTGAAAAAATTTAATTGATTTTTTATGTTTTTCAATGGAATTCCATGCTCGTAAATCTGAACAAAATCTGATGATGAAAAACCCATTTTTTTGGCTTTTGAAAAATCATCAATTAGTGCAATTGCTTTATTTATTCGAAAATTAGTATCTCCAGAAATGGAGATAAAAGGTTTTTTATTTTCAATTAGTGTTTGTTTAAAAACTGAAAAAACGGACTCTCTGTTTTCGACCGAGTTTCTTAAAACATCTTCTTCCCAGGGTACATCGATATCGGTCAATAAAAACAAATCATATTCATGTTTTTGCGCAACTTCATTTAATAAGGGATCGCAAAAGCCGTAATTCACTTCTGAAAAAACTTTAGTTACCATTACATTGGTGTCACAAAAAAGATATTTATTGGCAATAGAGAGATTATCATTCTCCAATTTGATTTGACCAAGTGCAATAGGCAACATATCGTCGGCATTGCAAATTTGGGCATTTTTGTCCAATTTTCCTTGAAGATAATCTCGAGCATATTCAGGAACCCAAGCTGTTTCAAAATGTTCAGCCAGTTGTTTTGCCAATGTGGTTTTTCCTGTAGATTCGGGGCCAAAAAGAGCAACTCTAACTATTGTAGATTGTTTTTGTGTAAGATTTTCTTCCATTCTAAATAAGCCGAAATAGCCAAAATTGTAAAAATTAAATACTGTAAAGACAACATTCCTAAGCCACGGTAAGCATAAAGTGGTACAACAATTAAATCACCTAAAATCCAAAGCGTCCAATTTTCGATTTTTTTATTGGCCATATACCACATTCCCGTAAAGAATATTCCTGAAGCAAATATATCGATATAATTTTCTACTTTGATTTGGTAATCAAATAAATAATAAATTATGAAAACTACAAAAACAGTAGCAAAAAACAATATAATTCCTATTATTTTTTCTTTATTGTTTGTTCTCGAAATCGTTAAAACTTCAGTATCGTTTTCCTTTCGTGTCCATTTGTACCAACCATAAATACTCATTAAGGCAAAATAACCATTAATCATCATGTCGCCCAAATAACCTGCAATGTAAAGTAAATACGTTGTGATTATTGTTGCAATTAATCCCGTTGGATAGACCCAAATATTTTCTTTTTTAGCAAACCAAACGCTTAAAATGCCAAATATAAAAGCTAAAAATTCTAATATAATTTGAAATATCGAAGTGTTTTTATAAGTATTTAAAAAAAAATCTATCATCTGTTTGCCTTTATATTGACTTACTGTTGTTTTCGAAAGCATAAACTAAAACAAATTTTTGTTTTATCGGTTCGTGTTCGCTTGATTCAATTGCATCAAAATAGATGTCAAATTCTTGTTTGGTGTTTTCTAATTCAAGAGTAGCTTTAGTTTTTTTATCATCAATATTAAATTCATCTACTCGAATATGATTTTTGAAACTTATTCCTTCTACATTCCTGATTTTGAATATAGCTTCTTTTGCACCCCAAATAGTAGTGAGTTTTTGGATGTATTCTTCTTTGTTCTCAGTCCCGAAGCTTCGGGATAAAAAAATAAATTCAGCATCACAAAATTTTTGGGCAATTCGGATAATTTTTTCTCTTTGCATTTCAATGTCGATTCCAACTTTTTGATTGCTAATTACTAGGGTAGAAAAAGTATGAGAATGTGAAATAGAAACATGTTTTTTATCCAGAAGATGCGGCTTTCCAAATTCATCATAATACAAATCAAAATCCGAATATCCAGCTTCTTTCAACAACATTCTTACGCTTAGAAAAGCGCGTTGATGCAATTGAGATTTCATTCCGTTTAATCGTTCTAAACTTTTTTCGTTTAATTGTACTTGCCCGAATAGTTCTTCGAAAGATTCGGTAATTTCCCAAACCAGAATTTGTGATGAAGGGTCAATATAAATACTTTTAAATAGTGGCATTAGGTATTTTTCTGCTTTTCAGAAGTTTATAACAGTAAACAACTCATAAAAGTTGCTAATTGCTTTTTAAATAATAACTTATTACGTAAATTTGCACCGAATTTTATAATTACAAATATACTATAAATGAGTACAGCAACTATGCCTTATGTGGCTTTCAAAGTAAAAGACATTTCTCTAGCGGCTTGGGGAAGAAAAGAAATTGAATTAGCGGAAGCTGAAATGCCAGGTTTAATGGCGCTTCGTGCTGAATACAAAAACGAACAGCCTCTTGCTGGTGCTCGTATTGCTGGATGTTTGCACATGACAATTCAAACTGCAGTTTTAATCGAGACTTTGATTGCTCTTGGTGCTGAAGTGACTTGGAGTTCTTGTAACATTTTCTCTACTCAAGATCAAGCTGCTGCTGCAATTGCTGCTGCAGGAATCCAGGTTTACGCTTGGAAAGGTCTTGATGAAGAATCTTTTGACTGGTGTATCGAACAAACGTTGTTCTTTGGTGAAGACAGAAAACCATTGAACATGATTCTTGATGATGGTGGAGATTTGACCAATATGGTTATTGACCGTTTCCCAGAATTGGTTGCCGGAATCAAAGGATTGTCAGAAGAAACTACCACTGGAGTTCACAGATTATACGAAAGAGTAAAAGCGGGAACCTTGCCAATGCCTGCTATCAATGTTAATGACTCAGTTACAAAATCGAAATTTGACAACAAATACGGTTGTAAAGAATCAGCAGTTGATGCGGTTCGTCGTGCAACTGATGTAATGCTTGCTGCAAAAAGAGTAATCGTTTGTGGATATGGCGATGTTGGAAAAGGAACTGCCGCGTCTTTTAGAGGTGCTGGATCTATTGTAACAGTTACAGAAATTGACCCAATTTGTGCGCTTCAAGCAGCAATGGACGGTTTTGAAGTAAAAAAATTAGACACTGTTATAGCAACTGCTGATATCATCATTACCACTACCGGAAATAAAGATATCGTTTTGGGTTCTCATTTCGAAAAAATGAAAGACAAAACTATCGTTTGTAACATTGGGCATTTTGATAATGAAATCGATATGGGTTGGTTGAACAAAAACCACGGTGCATCAAAAGTAGAAATCAAACCACAAGTTGATAAATACACAATTGCTGGAAATGACATTCTTATTTTAGCAGAAGGTCGTTTGGTTAACCTAGGTTGTGCTACAGGTCACCCAAGTTTTGTAATGAGTAACTCTTTTACAAACCAAACTTTAGCTCAAATTGAATTGTGGAAAAACAG
>NZ_JBJXDQ010000116.1:0-15999 GCF_046155325.1 Flavobacterium sp. | reverse complement strand
TGAGATGCCCAGGTAATATTGGGTTGTTGGGTTGTTTCGTTCAGATTTTATTTCCCAATAAAGTAAAAACTGCCAAATACGCCAGCAATTGGGATTCTAAATCCGTGCAACCTTGGAGTTATCGATTGCAAAGATGGTTACTTAACAATACTTTTTTAACTCGAAACATTCAAGTTTTGGTATACGGAGATTGGAATAACAGTACAAAAAACATAAAATCTTTTTATACCGCGACCTATTATGAAAATGAAAAACAACAAATCGAAATTCGGAATACAAATCAAAAACCGATACAATTTATTTTTGTAGGGACATTAACAAAGGGTAAAAATCCATATTATGGAATCGAAATTGTAAAGGCTTTAAACCGTTCAGGAATTGTTGCAACAATCAATTTATATGGAGATGGAGTGCTTTTTGAAGAAATTAAAGCATCGATAATTGAAAATAATTTACAAGAATTTGTATTTCTCAATGGAAATTTGAACAAAGAATCTTTAATTGAGGTTTATAAAAGAAGTCATTTTTTGGTATTACAATCGGGTAGTTTTGAAGGTTGGCCAAAAGTAGTAGCAGAATCTATGTTTTGGGGGTGTTTACCGCTAGCAATACCAACATCTGTTGTTCCTCAAATGCTAGATAATGGTAACCGAGGGTTGTTACTAACAGCAGATCTAGAAGTTGATATAAAAAACATTACAGAGATTATTAATAATAGTTTTTTGTATGAACAAAAGGCTAATGCCGCTCAAATTTGGTCAAGAAAATTCACTTTAGATGTTTTTGAAGAGGATATAAAAAGGTTAATTAGAAATAAATAAATATACTTTTAATCAATCCAATATGCGTATACTTCAAATTATTGATTCTCTTGAAGCTGGTGGTGCTGAACGTATGGCGGTGACTTATGCCAATGCACTTGTTGAAAAAATTGATTTTTCAGGAATTGTAGTAACAAGAAAAGAAGGAGTTTTAAGGGATTTATTAGTTGAAAATGTTTCCTATTTTTTTATTTTTAAAAAACACAAGATTGATCTCAAAGCCCTTTTTAAATTAAAAAGAATTGTTTTTGAAAATCAAATTACACACATTCATGCCCACAGTAGTTCTTTTTTTACTGCTTTTTTATTAAAAATTATTTATCCTAATGTTTCTTTAATTTGGCATGACCATTACGGAAATAGTGAGTTTCTTGAAAAAAGATCCAAAATAGGTTTAAGGATAATGATTCCTTTTTTTTATGGTGTTATTTCAGTGAATACTAAATTAAAAACTTGGGCAGAGAAAAATAAACTTTCAAATAATATTATTTACTTGCCTAATTTTCCGTCAAAGGGCAAAGAAGTGACAGAACATACTTTTTTAAAAGGCTCTAATAGGAAAAGAATTGTTTGTTTGGCTAATTTGAGGTTTCAAAAGAACCATTTTTTATTACTAGAGGTAGCTAGTAAAATTAAAAAATCAAAACCCGATTGGACTTTTCATTTGGTTGGTAAGGATTTTCATGACGATTATTCAAAACAAATTAAGAAAAAAATAGTGCAATTAAAACTTGAAAATCATGTTTTTATTTATGGTTCAAAACAAGATGTTGGTGCTATTTTAGAACAATCAGATATTGCAATTTTAACATCGCTTTCAGAAGGTTTACCCGTATCATTATTAGAATACGGATGGTTTAAAAAACCTGTAATTGTTACTAGTGTTGGTGAAATACCATCATTAATAAAGAGTGGAATTAATGGTTTTATAGTACCTTCACAGGATGAAACGTCCTTTTATGACGCTTTAATTTTATATATTGAGAATGATGCTCTACAAAAAGAGATGGGGAATAATCTCTATCAAGATGTGGTTAAGCAGTATTCAGAAAGTAACATAGTTGAAAAATACTTGTTTTGGCTACAAAATAAATTGAAATGAAAAAAGATGAAATTTTATATCTTTATTTAATTGCATTCCATGCAGCTATTGGGATGATTGTTTTTATTGCTCCATTTTTGTCTTTGCTCTATGGTTTTTCCATAGTAATTTTCGGAGCTGTATTTATTATTAAAAAAGAAAATAAAAATAACGAAGCTCTAATTGCAGCTGCTTATGTAGTGGGTAGTGAAGTGTTTTTGAGGATGACAGGAGGAAATCCATTGTACGAAATATCTAAATATTCGGTAATTATTTTTCTTTTTATTGGAATGATTTATACTGGGTTTTCTAAGAATGCAACGCCATATTGGTTATTTATTTTGTTATTAATACCAGGTGTAATTCTTTCGACTTTTGTTTTAAATTATGATGCTCAAATGCGTAAAACTATAGCTTTTAATATTTCAGGTCCAGTTTGTTTAGGAATCGCTTCTATCTATACTTATAGGCGCAAAATTTCATTAGAATCAATGAATTCTATTCTTTTAAGTATGGGGTTACCAATTATTTCAATGATGGTGTATTTGATATTTTATGCGCCTAATGTTCGAGATATTGTAACAGGTACATCCTCTAATCTTCAGACTTCTGGTGGGTTTGGTCCAAATCAAGTTTCAACTATAATGGGTTTGGGTGTTTTTATATTTTTTTCAAGGATTATATTAGAATCTAAAACAAGAAATATGGTCATCATAAATATAAGTATTGCTTTTATTATGAGTTATAGAGGTATAGTTACTTTTTCTCGTGGGGGTATGTTTACGGGTTTCTTTATGATAGTGTTATTATTGTTTTTTTTATATTTTAAATCTAGCAAACGAGGAAGATTAAAATTAAACATATTATCAATATTACTAGTGGTAGGTTTAATTAGTGTTTGGACGTATTCTTCTTATCAAACATCAGGTTTAATTGAAAAGAGATATGCTAATAAAGATGCTTTAGGAAGATCTAAAAAAAGTAATTTTTCTGGACGAGAAGAAATCGCCAAAGGAGAATGGAATACTTTTTTAAAGAATCCTTTTTTTGGAGTTGGAGTAGGTAAAGGAGTAGAGGCAAGAGCAGAAGCATCAGGAAAAACAAGGGAGCAGACACATATTTCTCATGACGAAATAACTAGAATGCTTTCTGAACATGGTACTCTTGGAATTATTGGGTTATTGATTTTATTTTTCACTCCCTTGGTTTTATACTTGGAGAACAAGTTTAATATGTATTTACTTTGTTTTGTTTTGTTTTGGATTATGACCATCAATCATGCGGCTATGCGAATTGCGGCTCCTGCATTTGTATACTCTTTATCTTTACTAAATATTAATTTATTTGAACCGTCAAAGAAAAAAGAAACCGAATTCGAATAATTATTAAAATAATATTTTATATTTTATTATTTATTGCATTTTTTTTTATTTTTTTCAATACATATTTATGTAGATTTGTTGCCAAATGAAAATTTTAAAAATAAGTAATGAACAAAAGTAATAAAATTCATTTTGAAGTCTCAGAACGAAAGGTACTACTTCGAGTTTTTGATCTTGTTTTTGTTTGGTTAGCACTTCAATTTGTTGGTAATCTATTTGATTTAGAGTATCTTAAGCTAACATCAAACAGTATTTTTTATTTTTTTTCTATTGGAATTTATTTCAATTGTTTAGGAACTGTATTTGAAATGTATAACTTACAAGTTGCCAGCAACGAGTATCAAGTTATAAAAAGTATTATGCTTACAGTCTCGACTACTGTTTTATTGTATTTATTAACTCCATTTTATTCAGCAGAATTACCACAACAAAGGCTTCAAATAGCGGTTTTTTTTATAACAATACTTATTTCTCTTTTGTTTTGGAGAATAATATACGTTAAGTATTTAGCCTCGAATCGTTTTGTGCAAAATGTTGTACTTGTTTGTGAATATGAGCATCTGGAAGAATTGGTTTTAGGACTTGAAAATGCAGATCCTCATTATAGAATTGTAGGATATGTCAATTCCGATAATTATATTAAATCAGCTGTTTTTCATTATGTCCAGCCCATTAAAATTTATGATTTAGTACCTTTTGTAAACGAAAATTCTATTTTTGAAATAGTTGTTGCCTCTCAGAATAAAGAAGAAATCACATTAGAATTATACCAACAATTACTTCATTTATTAGAATCTGGAAACACCATTAGAGAGTATGCTCATGTTTATGAAAGTAAAACCCAAAGAATTCCAGTACAATATGTCACTAGGGATTTTTATAAGTTTTTCCCATTTAGTAGAAGTAATACTAATCAATTGTATTTATTGACTACGAAAACTATGGAAATTCTAATTTCTATTATAGGACTGATATTTGGATTATCAATATTACCATTTATAATTTTGGGTAATGCGATTGGAAATAGAGGAAAATTATTATACACTCAAAAACGAGTTGGTTTAAATGGAGCAAAGTTCAAAATTTATAAATTTAGGACCATGATTAAAAATGCAGAGTCTAATGGAGCTGAATTTTCAAAAATAAACGATAGTAGAGTTACGCCATTTGGTAAATTTTTGCGTAAGTCACGAATTGATGAAATCCCTCAATTTATTAACATTCTAAAAGGAGATATGGCAGTTATTGGTCCGCGTCCTGAAAGACCAATTTTTGTAAAAGAAATTGCCGAAATGATGCCTTTTTATGAAACTCGTCATGTAATTAAACCTGGTCTAACAGGTTGGGCACAAGTTAATTATTCTTATGGTGAATCCCTTGAGGACAGCTTAATAAAACTACAATATGATTTGTATTATATAAAACATAGAAGTGTATTCTTAGATTTGAACATTACCATTAAAACTATAAGTACAATTTTGTTTTATAGAGGGCAATAATTTTATATAACTACAGGGATTTTTTGTATATTTTTTAATATCAGTTTCACTAAAACTACACAACTTGTAATAACAAGAGGCAAAACAATAATTAGATGTGCTTTGCTCAATAGTATTATTGTATAGATAATCAACAATACTAGGTTCATAAAGCATAAGTTTAAAATCCATTTTTTATTTTTTTTGATATTGAAATAGACCAAAAACAATAGTAAAGGATTAAACAATAGTATGTTGTAATTATTTGTAAGCTCTTGATGAAGGGAGTAAAATCCCATATAAGCAAAAAACAATCCTAAAACCCCCATTATTGAAAGATAAATTAAATCAATTTTCATATTGTTTATTATAACAATCAAAATCAAAAATAATAAATAGGTGTATATATTATTCCACCTAGAAGAAGTTGGAATTTTATTAAAATCCAATAAGGGTTTGCTATCACTACAAAGAGCATGATTATTAAATTGTATTACTTTTAAATTTTTTTGAAGTTCTAAAGGAAGAAATATTTTTGTTGCAATTTGATCTACTTTACTACCGAAAATTATACTAGTTCCTAATTGTTCATAGAAAAAATTATCAAAATAGGGATATAATACACTCCTATATGTTTTTTTATCATCAATTTTTTTTACAATCACACTGTATCCTAATGTTTTATTAACAATGTCAATAACCATAGTAGTACAATTTTTATCAATAAATTTATAAGTATAGAAGCGTTCGTCAGTACTAATAATCGTATTTAAGTTATCGAATAGTTTTTGTTTGTAGACTGATGGAATATTCAGTTCTTGTTCATAAACACTCCTTTGTTCATAGGAATATTGATTCATAAAATCAGAAAAAGAGTTGGCGACAACAAAATATTGAAGATTTCCTTTTGAGAATTTTGCAACAAAATTAGGAGTAGCAAAATCAAAAGCACCATAATTATAGACTATGTCTAAATTATTTTCTAAGTCATTTATTCTAAAGGCAGTATGCCCAAAAAGCGAATAGGATTCGTTACCTGTCTCACAAGTAATAATGCTCACTTTGGCATTTTTTGATAATGAAATAGACTGTGCTAAGTTGTAATTTGGAAATCCAATGAGAAAAGAAATTAAGATTAAGATTTTATAAAAAGAAAGTTTCATTTGAATGTAATTAATTTCTAAACTGCCCCAAATCTACTTTAACCGAAAAGATATTTGAATACAAGGAAGAGTTTTGATTAGCAAGATTAGTTAATGCATAGTCAACTTGAATTCCTCTATATTTAAAACCCAATCCTATGTTTGGTTGAAAATTCACTTTTTCTGAACCGTCAATTTGTTGTATATTTTGAAAATTACCTACTCCGGCCCTAACAAAAACTAAATCAGTGTAGCCAAATTCAAATCCCAATGCTGGGTCAATACTTACAAAATTATTTGATATTAAATCATTTGTTTTTGAAAATCGCATATTTAAATTAGCAGCTGCTAATATGGAATAATCATAGCGAATAATAAATTTTTTAGACAAACCTAATTGTGCTTTTGGAGCAGTAATTTCAGTGTCTTCTGGCAGTTCTTGATTTTGTTCATCAATAGCGTCAGCAATTTTTTTATAGGCTGCTTCATCAATATTCCATACGTTATACGTTGTTGTAATGTCACGAAGCATTAATCCAAACTGCCAATCATTTCTTTCAAATTGAAATCCAGCATCAAAACCAAATCCCCATGCATTTGCAAATTTTCCGATTATTCTACGAATTACTTTTGCATTGATCCCATATTGAAATCCTTGTAGTTTTAGTTTTCTAGCATACGAAAATGTAAAACCATAATCAGCAGTAGAAAATAAATTGATGCGATTGTAATCAATATTTCCTTGGCTATCAATCAATTCAGTGGTGTCTAATATATCATCTACACCAAAACGAATTAAAGATACACCCCAAGCACTCTCATCATCGATAGGTTTTGCATAAGCTATATAATCATATTGAGCGATATTGGCAAAATAATTAGCATGCATAAAGGATACTTGATGATCTTCAAGATGAACCAATCCTGCAGGATTCCAATATACGGAGTTGACATCGTTAGTGCTTGATGTTATTGAGTTTGCCATTGCCATCGCGGCAGCATCAACACCAATATTCATGAATTCATTTGAATATTTATTTACAGATTGCCCATAAGTAAAAATATTAATGAAGAACAAGATTAATATTAGATTTTTATTTGTCATTAATTATTTTTTAGACTTAGTTGTCTTTTTAATTTTTATCAAAAATATAGTTTTTAAATGATTTTAATTCTTTCTAAAAAAAATAAAAATGAAAATATATCTGTTGAAAACTCTATTAAAAAACGCACTTCTTCCTCAGATATTATATTAAATTTGTAATCTTTGACTATCCAATTAAATAATCATGAATTTTAAAAAGCACATCCCTAACATTATCACGCTACTAAATTTATTTTGTGGATGTATTGCAATTGTTTTTGCTTCACAATTAAATTTTGAATTGGCTTTCTATTTTGTTTGCCTTGGGATTTTTTTTGATTTTTTTGACGGTTTTTTTGCTAGATTACTTAAGGTTTCTGGTCCTTTGGGCTTGCAATTAGACTCTCTAGCTGATATGGTTACTAGCGGAGTAGTGCCTGGATTGGTGATGTATCAATTGTTATATCAAAGCCAAGGGGCTACTGAAGTGTTAATAATTCCTTTTTTGGGATTCATAATCACTTTGGGAGCTTGTTATCGATTGGCAAATTTTAATATTGACACCCGTCAAACCGATTCTTTTATTGGATTACCAACGCCTGCTAATACTTTGTTTATAATCAGTTTGCCTTTAGTAATAAAATATTCAGATTCTTTATTGTCATTAGAAATATTAACTAATCAATCGATTTTGATAGTAATAACGTTTTTTAGTGCTTATATTATGAATACTGAAATTCCCTTGTTTTCTTTAAAAATAAAAGATTTTACGTTTAAGAAAAATGCATTGCAAATACTATTTTTAAGTTTATCGATTTTGCTATTGGTTTTGTTTCAGTTTTTGGGAATATCGTTATTGATTATAAGCTATGTTTTGCTATCAGTTATCAATAATAAATGGTTGAAAATGTAGTTATTAGAATCATTTTTCATTTTTAGGCGGTTTCTTCGGCAGGATCATTATCCCGTATGTCTTCTTTTGGTTTTTGATTTAAATTCATTAATTTTTTGTGTTTGATCTAATTTTAAAAAAAATGAACACTATGACTCCCAACTTCCCACTTTAAAAACTAAAACTCCAACTTCTTTTTTCTCAACTCAAAATTTTGACCTAGATACACCCGTCGAACCATTTCATCTTCAACTAATTCTTCAGGTTTACCTTCTTTAAGAATTCCACCTTCAAACATTAAATAAGTTTTGTCAGTTATGGCAAGCGTTTCTTGAACATTGTGATCGGTAATAAGAATCCCGATATTTTTGTTTTTCAGTTGGGCTACAATGCGCTGAATATCCTCAACGGCTACAGGATCGACACCTGCAAAGGGTTCGTCAAGTAAAATAAATTTTGGATCAGTAGCTAAACAACGTGCAATTTCTGTACGTCGTCTTTCTCCTCCAGAAAGTAAATCCCCGCGATTAGTGCGAATGTGGTTCAATCCAAACTCGTCAATTAAGCTTTCTAATTTGGCTTCTTGTTCGGTTTTAGATAATTTGGTCAATTGCAATACACTTAATATGTTGTCTTCAACACTTAATTTTCTAAAAATAGAAGCTTCTTGTGCAAGATACCCAATTCCTTGCTGGGCTCTTTTGTACATTGGGTAATTGGTTATCTCTAGATTGTCTAGAAATATGGTTCCTGAATTGGGTTTTACCAATCCTACAATCATATAAAAAGAAGTTGTTTTTCCCGCTCCATTTGGACCTAAAAGGCCAACGATTTCTCCTTGGTTTACTTCTACCGAAACACCTTTAACAACACTTCGACCTTTATAGGTTTTAACTAAATTTTCAGCTCTTAATTTCATTTTCGTAATCGTTATTTAAAAATTTTAAACCTAAAATAATTAAATTTAAATCCTTTTATATTTTTATCTAATTAGGAACCGATTTGCCCCTCTTTTTTCAATTGTTTTTTATAAACTATATTTGAAATTAATATACTTAACTCATATATCAATAACATTGGAATAGCAACAATAAGTTGGCTCACTACATCTGGAGGAGTAACTATCGCAGCTACAATTAAAATGATAACTACAGAATAGCGCCATGATGTTCTTAAAAATTGAGGAGTTACAAGTCCTAATTTGGTTAAAAAGTATATTATTACAGGCAATTCAAAAAACAACCCACTCGCAATTACAGATGTTTTGATCATCCCAATATACGAATCAAAACTAAATTGATTTTGCACCACATTGCTAACCCTAAAAGTAGCAAAAAAATTGACAGACATAGGCACCACAACAAAATAGCCAAATAAAACGCCTAGAAAAAACAAAATTGAAGCAATAAAAATAAATAATTTGGCGTGTTTTCGCTCATTTTTATACAATGCTGGACTAATAAAGTTCCATAATTGTAATAATATATAAGGAAAAGCCAAAATAAAACCAGCGGTAATACAAGTCCAAACAAGAATATTTACCTGACCTTCGACATCTATGTTTTGAATAATAAAGGGCAAATCGGTAACACAAATACTATCAGCAAATCCTAATTGATGAGATAAATCACAAAAAAAACGATATGTAATAAAATCAGGGCTTTTTGGACCGAAAATAATAACATCAAAAATGTAATCGCTAATAAAAAAAGTAACCGTTGCAAAAATTAAAATCGCTACGGTGCTTCTAACTAATAGCCATCTTAATTCCTCAAGATGATCTAAAAAAGACATTTCTTTAAGCTGCTTCTTTATCATTATATAATGCCTTCTTTTAGTATATCATGTAAGTGGAGAACTCCTAAATAATTTCCATCGTCAACAACAATCAATTGTGTGATTGCGAAATCTTCTAGAATATTCAGAGCATCAGTCACCATAGTTGAAGATTGTATTGTTTTAGGATTTTTAGACATAATATCTATTGCAGTCAAATCAGAAAATGTATCTCTTTCATTGAGCATTCTTCGAATATCACCATCGGTAATAATCCCGATTACTTTGTTGTTTTCTACCACGGCAGTAACTCCTAAGCGTTTTTCTGAAATTTCGAAAATAACTTTTTTTATGGATGAATCTGGCGAAACCATAGGTTTCATAGAGTTTTCAAGCATGTCTTTCACACTAAGTAATAATTTTTTGCCTAATGCACCACCAGGATGGTATTTTGCGAAATCTTCACTAGTAAACCCTCGAAGTTCCATTAAACATACTGCTAGCGTATCTCCCATTACCAATTGAGCAGTGGTGCTATTTGTAGGAGCTAGATTATTTGGGCAAGATTCAGCATCAACAGTAGTATTTAAAATATAATTAGATTCTTTTGCTAAAAAAGAAGTCATATTTCCGGTAACGGCAATTAATTTATTCCCAAATCTTTTTAATAGAGGAACTAAAACTTTTATTTCGGGACTATTTCCACTTTTAGAAATGCAAATAGTCACATCGTCTTTTTGCAACATACCTAAATCGCCATGAATCGCCTCCGAAGCATGTAGAAAAAGTGATGGAGTGCCAGTAGAATTGAAAGTGGCTACTAATTTTTGAGCAATAATCGCACTTTTGCCAATCCCTGTAACAATTAATCTTCCTTTTGAATTAAATAAGACTTGAATAGCTTCTGCAAAGTTAATATCTATATAATCAGCTAGTTTTGCTATAGACTGACTTTCAGATAGAATAGTCTTTTTTGCCAAAATCAAAATATTTTCCTTATTTTCCAAAATAGAATTTTTATAAAATTTGTAATTCAAAAAGAAATATGTATCTTTATGAAGCGCAAATTTAGATAAAATACCCTTAATAAATAATGAATTCAAACGAAATTGATATACACAAAGAATTAAAGAAGTATTTCGGCTTCAGCCAATTCAAAGGACTACAAGAAAAAGTAATTAAAAGTATTCTTAATCATGAAAACACATTTGTTATCATGCCTACTGGTGGTGGTAAATCTTTGTGTTACCAATTACCGGCTTTAGTTCAAGGAGGGACAGCTATTGTAGTTTCTCCTTTGATTGCCTTAATGAAAAATCAGGTCGATGCTATTAGGAGTTTGTCATCTGAAAACGGCATTGCCCATGTATTAAATTCATCATTAACCAAAACTGAAATTACCCAAGTTAAAAAGGATATAACTTCTGGCTTAACAAAACTTTTATATGTTGCTCCAGAGTCTTTAACAAAAGAAGAATATGTACAATTTCTTCAAAAAGTGCCCATTTCATTTGTTGCCATCGATGAAGCACATTGTATTTCAGAATGGGGGCATGATTTTAGACCAGAATATAGAAATTTAAAGCATATTATTAAACAATTAGGCGATGTGCCTATTATTGGTTTAACAGCTACTGCTACTCCAAAAGTGCAAGAGGATATTCTCAAAAATCTTGATATGTCAGATGCTACAACTTATAAAGCATCATTCAATAGAGCTAATTTATACTACGAAGTTCGAACCAAAACCAAAAATATCGAATCCGATATTATACGTTTTATCAAACAACATAAGGGTAAATCTGGTATTATTTATTGTTTGAGCCGTAAAAAAGTAGAAGCTATTGCCGAGGTTTTACAAGTAAACGGAATTAGTGCCGTGCCTTACCATGCGGGTTTAGATGCAAAAACTCGTGCTAAACATCAGGATATGTTCTTGATGGAAGATGTAGAAGTGGTGGTAGCAACAATAGCTTTTGGAATGGGAATTGACAAGCCTGATGTTCGTTTTGTGATTCACCACGATATTCCTAAATCCTTAGAAAGTTATTATCAAGAAACAGGTCGTGCAGGTCGTGATGGAGGAGAGGGCCACTGTTTAGCATACTATTCATATAAAGATGTTGAGAAATTAGAAAAATTCTTGTCAGGAAAACCCGTTGCTGAACAAGAAATAGGTTTTGCCTTATTGCAAGAAATAGTGGCTTATGCTGAAACATCAATTTCAAGACGAAAATTTTTATTACATTATTTTGGAGAAGAATTTGACAGCGAAACGGGTGATGGCGCTGATATGGATGATAATGTTCGAAATCCAAAAGTTAAAAAGGAAGCAAGTAGTCAAGCAGTTAAATTACTAAAAGTAGTACGAGATACAAATCAATTGTATAAATCAAAGGAAGTGGTGTTTACCATGATTGGACGTGTAAACGCTATTATAAAAGCGCATCGAACCGACAGTCAATCTTTTTTTGCTTGTGGTTCAGATCAGGACGAAAAATACTGGATGGCATTATTAAGACAAGTGTTAGTTGACGGAATGTTATCTAAAGATATTGAAACCTACGGCATTGTAAAAATCACTCCTAAAGGATTGGATTATATCAAAAGTCCAGTATCTTTTATGATGTCTGAAGATCATGAATACAACGAAACCGAAGACGAAGCTATAGTTACCGCTGCCAAAGCAACTGGAGTTGCCGATGAGGTATTGATGCTTATATTACGTGATTTGCGTAAAAAAGTAGCCAAAAAATTAGGAGTTCCTCCTTTTGTTGTTTTTCAAGATCCTTCACTTGAAGATATGGCTTTGAAGTATCCAATGAATATGGATGAATTAATTAATTCTCATGGAGTTGGTGAAGGGAAAGCTAAAAAATATGGTAAAGAATTTATTGATGTAATCAAAAGCTATGTTGAAGAAAATGATATTATCAGACCTGATGATTTAGTTGTAAAATCTACAGGAGCTAATTCAGTTAATAAATTATATATTATTCAAAATGTTGATAGGAAATTACCTTTGGATGATATTGCCTCTTCTAAAGGACTATCTATGAATACTTTGATTAAAGAAATGGAGCAAATCGTAAATTCAGGCACAAAATTAAATATAAAGTATTGGATTGACGAAATCCTAGACGATGAGCAACAAGAAGAAATTCATGATTATTTTATGGAATCCCATTCGGATAGTATAGAAGAAGCGCTCAAAGAATTTGATGGTGATTATGATATTGATGAACTCCGTTTAATGCGAATCAAGTTTATCAGCGAAGTGGCTAATTAAATTCAAATTCCAGATTTGCTTCGCATGTTCGACCGCGGCGTCGGGCTCGTGTCAGATTTTAGATTAAGAATATTAAACATACCTCCTCATAAAAAAAACGAAAATGCTATGATTTTTCCGAGCGTTTTCGTTTTTTTGCTACCTGCTACCTGCTACCTGCTACCTGCTACCTGCTACCTGCTACCTGCTACCTGCTACCTGCTACCTGCTACCTGCTACCTGCTACCTCTCAAAAACCTCCCCTCGATGTGGCTTCAAAGCGTCTCGAACTTCTATCATATTTTCATTGGTTACTACCATAAAAGCAATAGCGTGCATTTCGCCAAAAGTTTCAAAACCAGTGGTGTTGGGTGATAATTTTTCAAAAGAAATATATTGTTTTAAATGAATTTCGTGATGCTCTGCTGTCTTTGCCGAAGCTGGGCCACGAAAATCCCAAATTAGTTTTATTTTTTCAGACATTTTTCTGTTACTAAATTTTTATTCGTCAAATTTACAAAGTCTAGATTGAAAATGGATTTTAAATTCTATAATAATATTGACTTCAATACGCTATTTTTGCATCATGTTTTTGTTTTTCGACTAACCGATTAACCAAATCAACGAATAAAAAATATATAATGCCACAAGAACTTCTCCTTCAAGTATCTCCAGAAATAGCTTCAAATGAAGTCTTGCTCAAAGACTATTTGTCGAAACAAATAAAGGTGTCTAGAAATGAAATTCAGCATATTTCTATTTTAAAACGATCTATTGATGCGCGTCAAAAAGCAGTTAAGATTAATCTAAAAGTTTCCATTTATCTACAAGGAGAAAATTTTGTTGAGCATAAAATTCAACTTCCAGAATACAAAAATGTTTCTAATTCACAAGAAGTAATTATTGTTGGTGCTGGACCTGCTGGATTATTTGCTGCCTTGCAATTAATTGAGTTGGGTTTAAAACCTATAGTCATTGAACGTGGAAAAGACGTTCGAGGTCGCCGTCGTGATTTAAAAGCCATCAATGTTGACCATATCGTAAACGAAGATTCCAATTATTGCTTTGGCGAAGGCGGAGCAGGAACCTATTCGGACGGAAAATTATATACTCGCTCTAAAAAACGTGGCGATGTTACCCGAATCTTAGAATTATTCGTTTCTTTTGGAGCTTCTCCAGATATCTTGATCGAGGCACATCCACATATTGGCACTAATAAATTACCTCAAATAATTCAAGATATACGAGAGAAAATTATCGAAATGGGAGGTCAGGTTCTTTTTGAAACACGATTGACTGATATTATCATAAAAAACAATGAAGTACATGGAATTGTTACTCAAAAAGGAGATACGATTTTGGCCAATAAAATAATTTTAGCCACAGGACATTCGGCACGTGATATTTTTGAATTGTTAGATAGAAAACAAATTTTCATAGAAGCTAAGGCTTTTGCTTTAGGCGTTAGAGCCGAACATCCACAATCCTTAATTGATAGCATTCAGTACAGTTGCGATTATCGAGGAGAACATTTGCCGCCATCGCCTTATTCCATCGTGAAGCAAGTAGGAGGAAGGGGAATGTATTCTTTTTGCATGTGCCCTGGGGGGGTGATTGCTCCTTGTGCGACAAGTCCTGGCGAGGTGGTAACCAACGGTTGGTCGCCATCGAAACGAGATCAGTCTACTGCTAATTCAGGAATTGTAATTGAACTAAAACTAGAAGATTTTAAACCCTTTGAAAAGTTTGGTGCTTTAGCAGGTATGGAATTTCAAAAAAGTATTGAGCAAAAAGCATGGCAACTAGCAGGGAAATCTCAAAAAGTACCTGCTCAAAAAATGGTCGATTTTACACAAAATAAAGTTTCAACAAATATCCCAAAAACCTCTTATGTTCCGGGAACAATATCTGTTGAAATGAGCGAAGTTTTTCCTGGATTTTTAAGTCAAATATTGCGTGAAGGTTTTGTTGAGTTTGGTAAGACTATGCGAGGTTTTTTGACTAACGAAGCCATACTTCACGCTCCTGAATCTCGAACTTCATCGCCTGTTCGAATTCCTAGAGATTCAGAAACCCTAGAACATCTTCAAATCAAAGGGCTTTATCCTTGTGGCGAAGGTTCGGGTTATGCTGGTGGTATTATTTCGGCAGCGATTGATGGCGAAAAATGTGCCCTGAAAATTGGTGAGGTGTTGAGATAAGATGCTTGAAATTACTTTCCGATACAATATTTGAAGGTTTTAGCATTTACAATAGTTGCCGAAGATTGGGCAACAAATAGCCATCAAAATGGGCTGAACATCAATAAATACAAGACAAATATAGACAAAATATTTAAAATTTGTTTACAATCGAATATAATCCTTTTGAACTGTTTTTAGCTTGTAAATTCCATTCTTGATACATTGGAAGCATTTCACAAAATACGTCATTATATGGCTTTGCATAGCCTTCTTTAATCATTATTTCGTTTAAAACTCTACCATCACTTAGAATTAGATAGCCTAAAAGTCTTCCGTATTTATCAACTAAATTATTTTGTTCCTGTACTAATGTGCAAACGTCACCCAAATTAACTTGATCTTTTAAAAAGTTAAATGATAAATAACCAAGTTTGATTAGTAAAGCAGCTGGAACTTGTAATTCAATTTCGTCTTTTTTTATCTTGTTGCAGTAGTTTATTTCTGGTGCATCAATACCATATAAACGAACTTCAAATTCTTTTTTTGATACAATATCTACTAAAATTATTCCATCTCCATCAACAAATTTTACAATTTTGAGAAGACTTTTTGTTATGGTGGTTTCTTTAGCGTTGAATTGCATCACATTACTCTATTTAAGTTATTGTATTTCAGTTAATTACAATGTAAATTTAATAAAAAATATTGTTTAATTGCTAAAACACACAACAAATGGCAAAACAAAAAGGACATATTAAATATGTCGGGACGTTAGGAGAAGTTCGTCACTTCAAAATTAAAGGTAATGAAGGTTACTTTGCAGGTTTAAAAGGTGGTCCAACTGCCGAGCAAGTAAAAACTGCACCAGGCTTTATTCGTACTCGTGAAAATA
>NZ_JBJXDQ010000115.1:0-6685 GCF_046155325.1 Flavobacterium sp. | reverse complement strand
ATTAATATATACTTTATTTTATTATAAATTTTCAAAATATAATCCATTATTGTTGTAAATATTGTTTATATTAAATAAATAATTTGAGGGGTTATTCAATAAAGAAATTCTAGCCACTTCTAAATAATCATCTTCTTTTTTTTGTCGAATCCCATTTAAATATAACTGGGATGTATTTCTAGAAAATCCACTAGTATTTACATTATTAAAACCACTGTAATACCCCCAACCAGATTCCAGAGGAAAAGAAAAAATTGATCCTGTTACATTTCCGGTAATATAACTTATATCACCAGAAGATATATTATTTTGTATTTTAACCCCATTAAGAAAGAAAATATATCCACTGCTTAATCCACTTATTAATCGTCCAGAAGTTAATAAATTTGATGAGAAAATAGTTCTTTGGTCCCCACTAATTACATCAATTATGTTAGAATCAATACCTGCGTATCCACTTCCAGACAAATAATTTCCACTAATATAATATGTTCCACTCAAAACTACTAATTGATTATATAAATTACCAGAAGTAGAATAACCCGAACCAAATTGTCCCACGCCATTGAGATAAAAATTAGTATTATTTAAATTACGTCCATCTGGTAGAATAAACACACCCAACGATCTATCATAAACTAAACTTTTATTAAAATTAGTTTTATCTACCCCAGAACAAGAATATAATTCGCTTAAATCATTATTGTCCACATCTTTTAAATAAGTCGTAACATCCATTTTGAATGTTTTACGATATTGAGTATTATCAGATATATAATTTCCGCTATAACCAGTATAATATTCTGTTGTAACTCCATATACCCCTGAAATATATTGCTCGTAAACAGAACCCGAAATGCCTGATACGGTATATGATTGTATTACTCCGCCGGAACATAACGCCGGTAAATATGACGAACTATGGATTCCTTGCCCAGTATACCCAGTAAACATTAGAATTGACCCAGTAACATATCCGGTTATTCCAGAGGACGTATTGGATGTTACCCCGGAAATTATATTACCAATATTAGAATATAGTCCAGATTTTATTATCCTTTTTTGATAAGACGTAATCGCCGGGGAGTAGTAAAGGAAAGTATCCATATAGCCTTTAAAATTATCTCCAGAAAAATAACTCGGCGGATTACCAATCCCGCCTATTTTCCAATTACTAGCAGGTAAAAAATATGTATCATCTATAAAAAAAATCTCCGACTCAAATTCTCTAGAATTATAATCAAAACATTCAAGTGTAATACTATTAGGATATTTAGTTACCAGTAAAGTGCTTTTATTTCCCCAGTTATTTTCGCTTAAAAATATTTTTGGACCGCCCGGAGTATAATATTCTAAATAAGGTTGTTGAGTGTCGGCGGTTCCTAAAACGAATCCAGAATTTATTCCGTTCGCGCCGGATGAGTAATTACTGAATAATATATTATTAGAATTAGAACCGGAAAACTCATAAGTTAGAATCATCGTGAAAGAAGTGTCCGATGAAAATCCAGTAGCGTTATTTATATTTACTGTAGTGCCGCCGCCAAAAAATCCACTCCCGCTGCGAGAATAAAAATTACCAGTTCCATAAATACTTCCAGAATATTGAGGATTTGAAGATACTGAATTATATAATCCTGATCCCGCCGTTCCTGTATAAGCATAACATATTTTTAACTGATCGGTTGCGTCAGCTAACTCCGAAAAATAAATTATTCCCGTGGGATGTATCATCTGATTTTTAAATTAAATTGCCTTATTCCTTAAAATTGTCATACAAATTTACACTTTTTTATTTAATTATAACGCATGAATAGAAGAAAATGGGGAAACCGTAACAGATGTAGAATCATAAGAATATCCAAAATTAAATTTAAAAGTTTTTCCATTTCCTGCATTAGATTGTGTAATAGATTTTTTTTCAACTAATGCCGAGCCTTTTCCAAATTTTATTAAATTATCATTTGCTATATTATTAATATCCGCTATAGATGATTCCGAGGTTCCCGCGCAAACTGTCGCCTGTCCGTTTACAGAAAATTGCATTCTATTGGCGTAACCTAAATCAACCGTATAATAATCATCGGCAGAAGGACATATAGGCAAAGGAATAGAACTTAACTGTCTAAGTGCGGGTTTAAAAGCTAAAGTATAATTTAAGTATTGAAAACCGGGTGGGATTAAATCTTTGTTATCATAACTAGTAGATACGGTTATTTCTCCTAAAAATGGATTTTTAGAAACAGAATAATTTAATTGTTGATTTCTTAATGGATATGTATGGCTAATATCTGACTCTTTATAACTTTCATTAGCTAAAGCAAATAAATTTAATTGCGTATTAAAATAATTTTCAACTAAAGAATATTTATTTAATAAATCCCCGCGACCTTTAATAGTTCCGTTAATACCAACAATAGTAATATCATCTTCTCCTATTTTAACCTCTGAAGAATAATCAAAATATGTTTTAGGTGTAAAATCATTATCAAATTGTATATCAAAACTAATTATTTTAGAATATGGGTCTTCGTTTACACCGGAAACAAGATAGTTGGGATTTAAATCAGTACGACCACACGCCTCGAAATAAGCAGCTACGGCAGCGCCAAAAACATCATAATTTATATATTTTTGCCGTAAAGTATTTAAATCTACATTCTTACAAGATTTTACCTCTCCTTTAACGCTTAATGAGGCTATACCATTTGATAAATTACAATTATAATCAAAACTTTCTCTAATATATCCCGCGCCGCCGTGGAACATATCTAATGGTACATATTTTTCCACCACCGAATAACTATTCTCAAATCTATTGATATTTTCTTTAAAAGAATCAATACACATGGACGCGCCCGTGCAATATAGCGAAAAGAATGGAGGTATAAAACTATTGGTACCCGTCAGACCCAAAACATAATTTTTAGCATTATCAAAAGAATTACTATAACTACTAGAAGTATTTATTCCTTTAGCCGATATTGTATGAGTTATTTGTAATAATTTATCATCTGTTTCCGCAAAAGACCATTCGTTTCCTGGATTAGTAACGCCATACATTCCGCTGAATAAATATTGCGGCTGACTTTCTAACGTAACTGTATAATCCAAAACTCCTCTATATAAAGAATTGCCAAAATTAATATCTTTAATTATATTAAAATCTTGAGAATAAAGAGTTTGTCCGCCCTGAATGATAGAAAAATTCTCGAAATCCTTATTAAAAACATTAAGAAGTTCTTGCTGGGCGGAAAGTATAGATTCATAACTAAATCCAGTTACCTGTCCATTTAACGTAATAGTCGAAGTTGTATTCCATCTTTCACCAAATCTTATTTGATTATCAACTTTACTAACTAGTGGTTTGGGTTGCCCCGGCATAATTTCATTATCGGAATATAACAACATTAGTTCATCGCCAAAATTATATAAAGAATCTATAAAAATTTGAGAATTAGATAAATTTGACGAGCTAATAAAACCTCTAATACCATTATTTATTGGATTACTAAAAGTAGATAATTTTTTCTGACTTCCTAATCCTATAAAAGTTTGTGTATCTATAATATAGCCCCAATTTCCAGCAACATCTGACGCTTCAATACCCAAAACGGCAGAGGAAGACGGACTACTTCCCGTATAATTATAATATAAAGTATTAGTTTCAGAACCTAGAATATCCAATAAAAGTCCAGTTGCTGGATTTTGCCCGGAAATTAAAGTATTTGGTTCTATATATGGACTCATTATATTTATTTATAGTAAAAATTATTTAATAATAATTCTAGGTGCAATTTCTTTATATTAATATTTCCTTATTCCTAATTTTAAAATAACTAATTTTCATAAATAATTTACACTTAATAAAATACCCACTTACAATCGCAACTAAAATTATTTTCCAGAGGTGTAAAAGAATAATTTATATCAGAAATATATGGATCGGTTCCGCCGGGACTATAAGTATTTAATTGATTTTTAGCTAAATTTTTATATTGTTGTAAAGTTGTGCCGCGATTCCCTAACATATTAATAGATACTGACCGATTGGCTAGCGTTGTTATTCCTACCAGTTGGACTATTTCTTTATGTCTAGGAATATTAAAATTATTTTTTAATGGCACGGCATAATCATCGGTTACTTCGATTTCCATTTTTCTGACATCATCATAACTATATACTAAATTATCTGTATAAGTTCTTTCGTAACTTATTCTTCCAAGTATTTTATTTTTAGTTTCACTTCTATTAATTAACTTAATAGCATTAGCAAACGTGCTAATACTTGTATAAAAATCATATAATCGACCAGAAATTGCGGCATTTACGATAGCATAACCAGCTAAGGCATTAGAATATTTGTCCACCGGATTACATTCTGTAGAATAACCTAAAATACTTCCTTCTTCACTGATGAAATAATTGCAACTATTCGTTTCTTTTTCAATTTTTAAAGTATATTCCGATGAATAAGAATCGTTAGTTTTTGGATCGTTAGAATAAACAGCTTCGTATTCATAAATATCAGAATATTTATTAATTAATTGACCATAACTTAATCTTCTAGTATTAAGCGGATAATTATTGGTTGGCGATTTGTAAGCAGAAAATAATCCGCTGCATCTTGGGTAAGAAAAATTATTAACTTCATATTGTCCGCCCAGTTTAGCGGCGGCAAAATAATTTCCATAAGCGTCGGGGACTAAACCTTGGACACGACCCTGTTCTTTTACCGTTGTTATACCCTCCGGGTCAGTATTTAAAGAGCTTTTATAATTAACTGAATAAGTCCCGGAGAATCCATTTATCAATTTAAATGTTTCGGTTATCGAATATTCATTAGTTATTAAATTTTGAGTTTCTGTGTAAGTTCTTTTACCGGGTTTTTGTTTATAACCAGAATAATTAGAGTTGATAAAACCTATATTTGGGTTAGAAGTAATTAGGTTGGCTGATAATTGCTTTGCCATTACCAATGGATTTTGGGTAGTTCCAATCGCCCCCCCAGATAACATTTTAATCTGAATTGTTTGACTCTGGATATAATTCCCATTTTCTGCCACCTCACAAGTAAAATCTTCATTTAAAGACTCAATTAAATGGGCCGGATAATTGATATTAGAAAAATTAATTCCACTATATAAAGAATTTGAAGGATTTGTTAAGTTAAATAAATTACCAGAATTATAAATTGTTAAATCAATAACAACATCTTTTAATCTTACGTCTATACCTTCCACGTAACTTACATTATTTATTTGAGCTAAACCTAAATAATTTCCTCTTAAAGTAATTGGTTGCCAGTCGGTCGAGCCGACGGACATTCCACTTAATTGAGTCAAAATTCCACTAACTCCTGAAGTATTGGTTAAATCATATAAACTTGTTTGAATTTTTAAACTATCTTTACTAGCATAGCGGAAAGATTCCCCGAGATAGGAGTTACTTCTATTATAGCCTAAAATACTAACATTTTCTAAATTAATCATTTTTAATAATTATTCCTTTTACCTTTTTGACAAATAGATTTACACTTTTTTTAAGTGATTAAGGTTATTCGGGAGTAGATGTGGGAGCAACTGGTGGCATAGGCGGTTTCCCATCAACTTTACGATCCAAAACTGTAACTTTACGATCCAAAGCTGTAATTCGAGCTTCTATATTTTGTTTAAATTTTGCTATTTCTGCATTAATAATCTCTTGGACTCTTGTATCTTGACTATTTATTTCTCCACTAAGAGATATATTTACATTAATATCACTTTTTAAAGTAACTTCAGCGGGTTTTGCAGGCTCGCCGGGTTTCGTAGTCTCGCCGGGTTTCGTAGTCTCGCCGGGTTTCGCAGGCTCGCCGGGTTTCGTGTCGAGTTTAGTTTTAAGACTTTCCACTGCCGCTGTATTTTTCTCTAAAGCAGCTATAAGTCCCTTGTCTCCTCCTAGCGGATTTCCTTTATCAATTCCAGTATTGGCATCCCCGCGTGCTGAGTCGGCGGCTCGATTTTTACGATCATTTCTTTTTTGTGCTTCAGGGCTTAAACCACTTCCTGAATTACTTCCGCCGTATCTTGTTGAGTCTTTTAATCCACCGCTCTCTAATCTACCGGATTTTAATCCGCCGGTTTTTAAAGGACTACCTCTGGTTTCTATATCGTCTTGCATTCTGTCTTGCAAACTAACGAAACCTGGGTCTCCTGGTTTTAAGAATTTATTTTTAAAGCGTTCTGTAGAGCCCGGATCAGTCCTTTCCATAAACTCCTCACGAGTTCCTGTCTTTTCTGTTATCTCCGCAAATTTTTTTAGTCCAAGTCTCGCCTCTGGGCTAGTTTTTCTAGCAAGTTCAGGATTATAGCGAGCTTCGATTGGGCTACTGAACAAATTTGGATTATCTTCGGTAAATTGACGAAATTTCTCTTGTCCACGTGGAGTGTTAATTTTATTTTGTATTTGTGCCTCAACTACTTGTTGTCTATGATAGACACTTTGATCTTTACTCATCTCTTCAGGGGTTCTAGGAATAGGGCCGCGAGGCTTACCTTCAAATGGTCTTCCTGTAACTTCTAAATTATTCATAGATTGATACTTTTTAATAGCATCAGTAGTCTCTGGACTTTCTTTTCCGTCAGCGTCTCCACTAAAGAGTCCTGTCTTTTTTAATCCCTCCTGAATAGATTTTAATGTTGGT
>NZ_JBJXDQ010000114.1:0-29379 GCF_046155325.1 Flavobacterium sp. | reverse complement strand
GAATTCAAAAACGTGATTGACTTGGTTTTGTATGTTTTTGGTTCATTAGGATTCGAAAATTTTACGGCACAGATTTCGTTACGTGATCAAGAAAACAGGGAGAAATATATTGGTTCAGATGAAAATTGGGAAAAAGCAGAAAATGCGATAATCAATGCTGCAGCTGACAAAGGATTAAAAACCGTTGTTGCTTATGGCGAAGCCGCTTTTTATGGTCCAAAATTAGATTTCATGGTAAAAGATGCTCTTGGAAGACAATGGCAATTAGGAACTATTCAGGTAGATTACAACTTACCCGAGCGTTTCGAATTGACCTACAAAGGTTCTGACGATCAATTGCACACACCGGTTATGATTCACCGAGCACCTTTTGGGTCTATGGAACGTTTTATAGCTATTTTGATAGAACATACTGCTGGAAAATTCCCACTTTGGTTGATGCCAGAACAGGCAATAATTTTGTGTTTGAGCGATAAATATGAAATATATGCGAAAAAAGTTTTAAATCTGCTGGAAAATCACGAAATTCGCGCCCTTATTGACAACAGAAATGAGTCAATCGGCAGGAAAATTAGAGATGCAGAGATGCAGAAAACCCCGTTTATGTTGATTGTAGGCGAGGAAGAAGAGAAAAACGGAACTATATCCATACGTCGTCACGGACAAGAAGGAAAAGGCAATGTTAGCGTAACAATTGAGGAATTTGCTGCAATTGTAAACGAAGAAATAGGCAAAACATTAAAAGTATTTACAGTTTAACTTAAAATATAAAGTCATAGCAATAAGAAGCAATAGAGGTTATCAACCTCGAGTAGAGAAAAAAGATGCCCATAGAATAAACAACCTTATTCGTGGTGTGCAAGAAGTAAGACTTGTGGGTGAAAATATCGAGCCAGGAGTTTTTAAACTTTCAGAAGCGTTACGCTTAGCAGATGAATTCGAATTAGACCTTGTCGAGATTTCGCCAAATGCAGAGCCACCTGTTTGCAAAATAATGGACTATAAAAAGTTCGTCTACATGCAAAAGAAACGTGAGAAAGAGCTTAAAGCAAAATCTACCCAAATTGTAGTGAAAGAAATTCGTTTTGGTCCTCAAACTGACGAACACGATTATGATTTTAAAAGAAAAAATGCTGAAAAATTCCTGAAAGAAGGTTCAAAATTGAAAGCGTTTGTTTTCTTTAAAGGACGTTCGATCATCTATAAAGATCAAGGTCAAATCTTGTTATTAAGATTGGCTACCGATCTAGAAGAATTTGGAAAAGTAGAAGCCATGCCCGTTCTCGAAGGAAAGAGAATGATTATGTTTATTGCTCCGAAGAAGAAAAAATAAATATTTGCAATAAGCAATAAGCTAAAAGCAATAAGCCGAGTTAATAATAGCTTTGCTTAATGCCTAAAGCCTAAAGCTTAACGCTTTTTAAAAATAAGTAAGTAAGAATAAATTAAAACACTAGGAAAAAATGCCTAAAATGAAAACCAAATCTAGCGCCAAGAAACGATTTAAAGTTACTGGTACTGGGAAGATTAAAAGAAAGCATGCTTTTAAAAGTCATATTTTGACTAAAAAATCTAAAAAACGTAAATTAGCTTTGACACACTCAGCGCTAGTTCACAAAACAGATATGAAAAGCATCAAACAACAATTAAGAATTATCTAAAAAAGCTATAGGCTTTAGGCATAAAGCTTAAAGCATATTGCAAAAGAATTCTTTAGGTTAAAAACAATTTAAAATAACCTTGGAGTATGGCCTTTAAGTTCCCTTGATTAAATTCGGGACGCCAGCTACAAAAAAAAAGTAAAAATTATGCCAAGATCGGTAAATTCAGTTGCTAAAAGAGCACGAAGAAAAAAAATAATGAAGCAAGCCAAAGGTTTCTTTGGTCGTCGTAAAAACGTTTGGACAGTTGCTAAAAATGCGGTAGAGAAAGCAATGTGCTACGCTTACCGTGATAGAAAAGTGAACAAAAGAAATTTCCGTGCTTTATGGATTCAACGTATCAACGCTGGAGCTAGATTGGAAGGAATGTCTTATTCACAACTAATGGGAAAAATCAAAAAAAACAACATCGAATTGAACCGTAAAGTTCTTGCCGATTTAGCAATGAATCACCCAGTAGCTTTTAAAGCAATACTTAATAAAGTAAAATAAACGTTTTATCAACCCAATTTAAGATTACTTACTTATATAGAAACCCAATTAGCCACGGCGAATTGGGTTTTTTGTTTTTATCATACCTTCAAAAAAATTGGGCATATTGTATTTAAAAAAAAAAACATTAAGAATACCTTTCTATTCATATATTTATGTAATTTGGCCGAATGGCATGTAAAAATTTACATATACTTATTTTTAGTCTCCTGTTATCGATGCTTTTAGCGCTACAATCTTGCGAAAAAAAACAGCAAACCGTTCCCAAAAAGAAAACGGATTTAACTGAAATAAATCGTCTTATTGATCTTGGATATAATGGTTTTGATGAAGGAAAATATGATAGTGCCTACTATTATTTTAATAAAGCCAAAAATTTAGCTATTGTTGCAAAAGACACTTCTAGAATACTCCATTCGTTTACATGGATGGCAGACGTTGAAATAGATCTAGGGGATTATAATAGTTCTGAGGCTACCGCTATAGAAGCTTTACCGTATTTGAAAAACAGTAATAAATATCCTTACGGAACATGGAATGTTTATAATGTGCTTGGAAATAATGCTGTATTAAAATTTGACTACAAAAATGCTCTTTATTATTTCACAAAAATATTATATTTAAAAAAAGATGATTTAGAACTACAAGCGTGTGCAAAAAACAATATTTCCATAATATATATGGGTTTGAAAGATTACAGGAAAGCCATACAAATTTTATTGCCTCTAACCTTAAAAAAAAATATTATCACCAATAAAGATGATTATGCCGTAATTCTCGATAATTTAGGATACTCCTATTTTAAATTAGGCAATTCGAAAGCCCTTCATTACTTATTGCAATCATTAAAATTAAATAAACAACTAAAAAACGATAGACTTCTTATCACAAATTATATTAATCTTTCAGAATATTACCAAAAAACTAATACCGTCTTATCTAAAAACTATGCAGAAATAGCCTATAAAAAAGCAACTCAAGTTAAAATGATTGATGATCGATTGAAAAGTTTGAAATTATTAATAGAAGTCAACACTGGAAATCAATCCAAAAAATATGCTTTAGACTACATCCGAATCAACGACAGTATTACTAGAGCTAGGCAAATCGCCAAAAATCAGTTTGCCAAAATGAAATACGATTTCAAGCAAGAGAGAGAAGAAAATAATACACTTAAAATAGAAAAAGCCAAAAGCGAGATTCAGTTAGAACACCAAAAAAACAGAATCATAATGCTATTCTGTTTAATGACTACGGCTATAATAATCACCTTATTGATCATTAATTTTTTAAATTGTAAAAGGAAAAAGGAAAAAATACAAACCTCCATAGATACCGAAAATCGAATTTCAAAAAAACTACATGATGAAGTGGCCAATGACGTGTTTAAAACAATGAATTTTGCCGAATCACAGGATTTATCTTCCCCTCAAAACAAAGAAATATTACTATCAAATTTAGACACCATATATTCACTTACCCGAAACATTTCCCGAGAAAATAGTCCTATTCTCAAAGAAACAGAATTTGAAACCGAAATCAAAGAATTAATATCCGGATTTAATTCCGCTACTGTTAACATTTTAACAAACGGCTTAGAACAAATTGATTGGAAATCGTTAGACTACGTCAAAAAAATAATAGTGTACCGTGTGTTACAGGAACTGCTAATCAATATGAAAAAACACAGTAATTGTAGTTTAGTTATGATAATTTTTAAAAAAAATAAAAATAATTTAGAAATAAATTACAGTGATAACGGGGCCGGAGCGCCATTAGAAAAAATAATTCAAGGAAATGGACTCCAAAATGTGAGAAACCGTATTCTTGACGTTAAAGGAAATATTACTTTTGAATCCGAACCCAACAAAGGATTCAAATCCAATATTGTAATACCTCTTTAAAAAATAGTATTATGTTTAATAAAGCATTAGTGGTCGAAGATTTTGACAGTGTTAGTACCACAATGATAAACGCAGTAAAAGAACTCTCGATTCCTGAAATTCTCTTGGCTAAATATTGTGACGAAGCCTATTTAAAAATCCAAAAAGCGCTCTTAAATGAAAAGCCTTTTGACTTATTAATTTGTGATTTATCATTCAAAAATGATTTTCGCGAAAATAAATTAAACTCAGGCGAAGAATTGATAGCGGCCATAAAAATAGTGCAACCGGATATAAAAATTGTAGTTTTTTCGATCGAAGACAAGTCATTCAAGATAAAATCCCTTTTTAGTGATTATGGTATCAATGCATATATATCCAAAGGAAGAAACAGTATTCCAGAACTTCAAAAAGCTATTCAAGGTATTTACAACGTTAACACAAAGATGCTTTCTACCGAATTATCCCATGTATTAAGCAAAAAATCACTTCTGGAAATTGAAGCATACGATATTGAACTCTTGAAATTAATATCCAAGGGGTTAATGATGGTAGAAATTGCTTCAGAATTTAAAACTAAAGGAATCACTCCTAACGGCAGCTCGAGTCTCGAAAAACGTGTCAATAAGCTTAAAACATACTTCAAAGCTAATAATAACGTACATCTTATAGCCATTGCAAAAGATTTAGGTTTGGTGTAATTTTAGATTACAGGTGGTAGATTGCACATAGCAAGTTACAAAATACAGATTGTAAATTTATTTTTTTGAGTTTTTTAAAAATTATTTCCTTTTTTTTATTTTTTTTTTGCTCTTTACGGTTGCCCGTAAGAAATAGCTTTTTATTAGTTTTATATTTGAAAAAATTGAAAGAAAACAGACATGAAGCGATACCCAGTAAATGAACGCAACATAGTTTAAGTGGGTTACGATGAAATAAACGAAGTACTCGAAATAGAATTTAAGCTACAAGCTATTCATCACTATTTTGGTGTGCCTTTAAATGAATTTGTTGCGCTTATGAAAACTTCAGAAATTAAAACTCATTATTTTGAGAGTGTGTATTGTAAATATCATTATAATGTTTACTAGTTGTTCTTCTCAAAAAAGCTATTCCTATAATAAGGGAAGTAAATAAAAATTGGTAACATAAATAAACAATTAGTTCAAAATATAAAAAATGAAACTATTTTATATCAAAAGCTTTCCCAATCGTTATGGAGGCTACTAAATGCATGAAGAAGGTTGTAAATAAATACCAAATTTTATGAATAGGAAGTTTTTAGACTATTTGCCTTCAACAAAAATGCGATTGAGCAGGTAAAAAAACTATTAAAATGCTTATCTCCATAAAAAAAATTTAACAGAAAAATATTCCGAAAAACAATGAAATTTTTTTTTCTAAATAAAAGCAAAAAAGATAATGATTCAGAGTTTGAAAACATTAAACCTCATATGTCTAGGGGTATCAAAACTGAGAAACAAAAAAATGGTTACAAAAGACATTCCCATAGAAATGGCATGCTGCAGGGTGGGTATTATAGTCACTCAACTGAATCTTCAAAATCAAATTCATGTTTATTAATTCTTATCGGTTACGCTATAATAGGATATTTATTATATGAAATTTTAAAATAGACTTGACGAGCCCTGAAATAATGATGAAAGAAAAAAAACTAACAAAAGCAAGGTGTTTAAGGAAAAAAACCTGGCTATGCGTAATAGCAGCTGGAGTATTTACCACTCTAATCCTAATTAAAGGGAGTGTTGGACTAAGAGAGTATATATTTATTTGTATCGGAGCAATAGTATTAACGGTAATTTATTTAAAGATGTATGCCTTTATAAAAGAGCTTGAAAAAAAGCCATGAATAGAAATAGTCGAGCAAGATATTTATATTGAAAAACAAGAATTCAGGTGTTTTACAGAATCTTAAAGAGTATCAAATCTATTTTAATAAATCAGAAAACATCTTTGAATAAAAAATGTAAAAATGGTCAATGTCTTGCTTCTGAATTTGATAATATTTTTTATAATATCTCAAAAACCAAAGTTCGAAATACTGGAATTATTCGTTTTTACAAAAATTTTAATTCCTTAAATGAAGCAATAAAAATTTCGGATAATATTCCTATTTGGGTTAAATTTTAGTTGATACAAAACTACGTTTTTTGTTTTTTCTTCCTCGCTGCAGGAAACAACACATTATTTAATATTAATCTATAGCCTGGCGAATTAGCATGTAAATCTAAAATCGTAGCTGCATCTCCTACTCGATGCTGATAATCTTCGGGATCATGACCTCCATAAAAAGTGAACATTCCTTTGCCTTTTTCGCCATGTATATATCGTGCTTCTCCGTTGAGTTCACATGTACCCATTACTAAAACGTTAGTCTTAATTAAAGAAGCATCAAAAGCTGTAGTTTGACCCATAAATCCTTTTACCAATTGGGTATGATTTTGACAAAGCATACTCGGAATTGGATCCCATTTTGCTGAAAATTCCATTAAGGTGAAATAATCTTTTTCCATTGGAATTTTTCGTTTTTCGGTCATGTCTATATCCGAAAATTCATAATGTTCTGGTTTTCGATCTAATATAAAATCTTTAAATGCAAATGAACTATTATAATTTACTTTTGATTGAAAATTTCCCTCACTGGCATCGCCATCAAACATGGTCTCACAAATATCTACCCCATCGGCTGCTAAGGCAATATCAAAACTATCCGTTGCCGAACACATGGCAAACATAAATCCACCTCCAATAACAAAATCCCTAATTTTTTTGGCAACTGCACCTTTCTCTTCAGAAACTTTTTTATACCCTAATTTTACTGCTAAGGCTTCTGAATCTTTCTTTTGATCCATATACCATGGTGAGTTTCTATTAGATCCATAAAATTTTCCATACTGACCTGTAAAATCCTCATGATGCAAATGCAACCAATCATAAAGTAATAATTGGTCACTTAAAACTTCCTCATCATAAATGGGTGTAAAAGGAATTTCGGAATAGGTTAAAACCAAGGTTACAGCATCATCCCAAGGCTGTTTACCTTTGGGAGTATAAACAGCAATTTTGGGTGCTTTTTCGAGAATGACCGTCTCCATATTTTGAGAAGGACTTGAAATTTCTTCCAAAATTTGATTCGTTTCGCTATCACTTAAAACTTCAAAACTCACGCCTCGAATTTGACATTCTTTACGAATTTCGGGAGCATCAGGAAACAAAAATGATCCGCCACGGTAATTGAGTAACCAACTGGCTTTGAATTTATTTTCAATACACCAATAGGTTATTCCGTATGCTTTAAGGTGATTTTGCTGCGTGGTTTCATCCATAGGCAGCAAAATAAAAGACGCTTTAGTTGAAAATGAAAATAAAATTATAAAAACAAGGAATAACTTTTTTAATGGCATTTTGATGATTTTATTTCAAAGATAGTAGTTTTTATTATTTCAATGGACTAAAAAAAATTCGCTGAAAAGCGAATTTTAAAATATAATTAAAACGGCATGTCATAATCTTCAGCCTCATTCAAATTACTGCCAAAAGCTTCGTTGGGTGAAGGAAGATTTTTAGTTTGAAATGGATTGTCATCATGATTCATCTTAGATGGTAAATCATCATAACTACCACTATAATCTTCAAGATTATCAAATTTACCTAGATTTCCAATAAATTTTAATCTAATGCTATCAAGAGAACCATTTCTGTGTTTAGCAATAATAAATTCGGCTTGACCAGCGGTTGGCGATTGGTCTTCGTCGTCCCATTCATCAATTTTATAATATTCAGGTCTATAAATGAAGGATACAATATCGGCATCCTGTTCAATAGCACCCGATTCACGAAGGTCAGACAACAAAGGTCTTTTGCTAGAACCTCGAGTTTCTACGGCACGAGATAATTGTGATAAGGCAATTACAGGAATACTAAGCTCTTTTGCCAATGCTTTTAGATTTCTTGAAATGGTTGAAATTTCTTGTTCTCTGTTTCCACCACCTTTACCACCGTTTCCACCAGCTGTCATTAATTGCAAATAATCAACTATGATTAATTTTATTCCATGTTGAGATGCTAATCGTCTTGCCTTAGCTCTTAAATCAAAGATAGAAAGCGAAGGGGAGTCATCTATAAAAAGAGGGGCTTTTTCTAGGTTTTTAACTTTAATACTTAATTGCTCCCACTCGTGTTTTTCAAGTTTTCCGGTTCTTAACTTTTCTGAAGACAAACCAGTTTCAGACGAAATTAATCTTGTAATCAACTGAACCGAAGACATTTCTAAAGAAAATAAAGCTACGGGTTTTCCAAAGTCAATTGCAATATTTCTTGCCATCGAAAGTACAAATGCAGTCTTTCCCATACCCGGTCTAGCTGCAATAATTATTAAATCACTAGGTTGCCAACCCGAAGTTATTTTATCTAATTTCTCAAATCCGGTTGCGATACCACTTAATCCTTCTTGTTTCGCAATTTCTTCGATTCTTTTTTTGGCCTGTAGCACCAAACTTTGAGCTGTTTCGGAACTCCGTTTTATATTTCCTTGGGTAACTTCATATAGCTTGGATTCGGCTTTGTCCAATAAATCAAAAACATCGGTAGTTTCATCATAGGATTCTTCAATAATATCGGAAGATATACGAATCAGACTACGTTGAATATATTTTTGAAGAATTATTCTAGAGTGAAATTCGATATGGGCAGAAGATGCAATTTTTTGGGTGAGTTGAATTAGATAAAAATCCCCTCCTGCTAGGTCTAATTTTGCATTTTTTCGTAACTGAGCCGAAACGGTTAATAAGTCAATAGGTTGGGTATCGGTAAAGAGCTCAACAATAGCCTCAAAAATATATTTATGAGCTTCTTTATAAAAAGCATCCGGTTGCAAAATATCAATTACCTCATCTACCCCTTTTTTGTCAATCATCATAGCACCAAGCACAGCCTCTTCAAGATCGATAACTTGTGGAGGTAATTTCCCTTTTTCGAGGTTGATAATGGTTGTTTTATCTATTTTAATAGGGCTTATATTCCTGATATTTTCCATCTTACGAAAGTAGTGAAAAATTAAAAAAATAAACTAGAGAGTTGTTACAAAAATTTGTTTAAAACTATCTTTTTTTTGTTAATAACCCAAAAAAAATCCGAAGCAGTAAGGCTTCGGATTATTGTTTTTTTTTGTAAGATATTACTCTTTAAACTCTCCCATGTTACTGTATTTATCCATTCTTTGAGCAATCAAATCTTGTGTTGATAAGTCTTTTAGTTCATTGTAAGCTTTGATTACATATTGCTCTACAGTTTTAAAAGCATTTTCTCTATCAAAATGAGCTCCTCCTAATGGTTCTGGGATAATATCATCTACTAATTTTTGTCTTTTCATGTCTGAAGACGTAAGTTTCAACGCTTCGGCCGCTTGCTCTTTGTAATCCCAACTTTTCCATAAAATTGAAGAACATGATTCTGGTGAAATTACAGAATACCAAGTATTTTCCATCATATATACCCTATCACCTACTCCAATACCTAAGGCACCACCAGATGCACCTTCACCAACAATAACAACAATGATAGGTACTTTTAAACGAATCATTTCAAATATATTTCTTGCAATGGCTTCTCCTTGACCGCGCTCTTCTGCTTCAATTCCTGGAAAAGCTCCAGGAGTATCTATTAATGACAAAACTGGAACTCCAAATTTCTCAGCCATTTTCATTAAACGCAAAGCTTTTCTATAACCTTCGGGATTTGCCATACCAAAATTTCTATACTGGCGTGTTTTGGTATTATAGCCTTTTTGTTGTCCAATAATCATAAATGACTGTCCATCAATCTTACCTAAACCTCCTATCATCGCTTTGTCGTCTTTAAAACCTCTATCACCGTGAAGCTCCAAAAAGGTATCACCACAAAGTGCATGAATATGGTCTAAGGTATATGGTCTATTGGGATGCCTCGACAACTGAACTCGTTGCCAAGCAGTTAGGTTTTTATAGATTTGTTTTTTTGTTTCTTCTAATTTTTTGTTGATTTGTTTACATGTGGTAGTCATATCAACATTGGATTCTTGTCCAATAACAACACATTTATCTAACTGATCTTCTAGTTCTTTTATTGGAAGCTCAAAATCTAAATATTCCATGAATTTTCGGTTTTTGTTTTATTGATTTGAAATGCAAATATAAATTTAAAAATTAGGATAATTGCCGTTTGCTAACTAAATGTAAATTTTTAGAGACTAGATATAAATTGATTTGTGTTATTTCTTAGTACTATAATACTGTTTTAAAATACCATTTAGAATAACCGTAATAAGAATAATAATTGCTCCAATATAAAACTCAATACTCATTTTCTCTTTTTCTCCAATTATAAAATAGGCTAGTACAATACCATATACAGGTTCAAGACTAGTTGTTAACATTACTGTATAGGGCGTTAATTTATCCATCAGTTTTACAGAAGCTGTAAAGGCATAGGCTGTACAAACCGATGCTAGAATTAGCAATAGACTAAAATCATAGAAAGATAAACTAAACTGTGCAAAAGTAATTTCAGATTGCATTAAAAAATAAATTGATATAAATCCCACCCCTGACAAAAACTCATATAAAGTAATAACAGAAGAATCTTGTTTTTCAATCAATTTTCCGTTAATCAATGTAAATAGCACCCCTAAAATGATTGAAATTAAAGCATAAATAACACCTTCGAAATAATTGATTTCAACATGTAAAACAAATGCTAGTGATGCCATTATGAGCACACCAAAAAAAACTTCGTACCAAAGCACTTTTCGATTATAAAAAAGAGGCTCTAATAAAGATGTGATAAAGGCACCTAACGAAAATATAGACAACGTAATTGAAATATTAGAAGTTTTAATTGCCTTGAAAAAAAATATCCAATGTAAGGCTATTAATAACCCAACGAAAATCAATTGGAATAAAAATTTAATTTTAATTTTTAAAGATTTCTTTCTAAAAAATATTGAAAAAAAAATAAAGCCACTAGCTAATAATAATCGATACCAGACTAAAATTTCTGAATTGATAGAAATTAATGCTCCCAAAATGGCAGTGAATCCCCAAATAAAAACTATCAAATGAAGTTTGAGGTAGGCTTTTAAATTATCGTTTTGCATTACGTAATAAATAAGCAGCTAATAATCCAAAGACAATATTAGGAAACCAAACTGCTAATAGTGGCGAAATACTAGACTTTTCTGCAAGCGTTCCAAATATTTTGTCAAAAAAAACAAAGGCAAAAGCAATCGCTATTCCTATGGCTAAACTAAACCCCATCCCTCCTCTTCGCTTCATAGACGAAACTGCAACAGCAATAATGGTTAATATAAATGCCGATATTGGAATACTATATTTTTTAAATAAAACCACTAAATAAACGTTGATATTAGAAGAACCCCGACTTCTTTCTTTTGCAATAAACTGATATAATTCACCTAAATTCAATGTCTCAGCAATATAGACTACAGGTGTTAAATCTTCTAAATCAAATTTAAATACTGCCTTTTTCTCTTCTGCCTTTTCAATTTTATCATTTAATTCTCCAACTGTTCTTTTGGTATAATTAAACATTGTGTAAGTGCTGTCTTTAGGATTCCATTTTATTCTATCCGCAGCAATTTTATACTCTAATTGACCATTTTTAAACTTCTCAAAACTGAAGTTAAAAGCCGTTTTAGAGAAGTTATTAAAACTACTTACATAAATAAATTCGTTTTCACTTATCTGTCGATAAACGTCTGAATCCTCGCCTCTCATTGACTCTTTTCCTCCAGTTTTTAGATAGGTATATCGAAAGTTATTGAATCCTTCACTTGATTTTGGAACTATATAAAATCCCATTAATAAAATAATAACTGAAACTATCGAAGCTCCAATCAAAAAAGGTCTTAAAAACCGGGTAAAAGAAATTCCTGAACTTAAAATAGCAATGATTTCGGTATTATTAGCCAATTTTGAAGTAAACCAAATAACAGATAAAAACAAGAATATTGGAAATAATAAATTGGTGAAATAAATTGTGAAATGATAATAATAAATCGCAATATCAACAAAGGGTATTTCATGTTCCAACATGAAATTTATTTTTTCTGAAACATCTATAATAATTCCAATAGGAGCAAATAACAATAACATTACCCCAAAAGTGGATAAGTATTTTTTTAAAATGTATTTGTCTATTATGTTCATTTTATTTAAAGTTGGGAGTGGAGAGTGGAGAGTCCAAAAAAAACTTTGCTACTTCCCGCTTCTAACTTCCTTCATCCTACATTATAATCTCTGGCTCATGTTTCGAACCATCATATCTTTCCAAGTTCTAAAATCACCGGCTAATATATGTTTTCTAGCTTCACGAACCAACCACATATAAAACCCTAAATTGTGTATTGTTGCAATTTGCTTTCCTAAATATTCATTAGCTGCAAACAAATGACGTAAATAAGCCTTGGTATATTCGGTGTCTACAAAAGTATGTCCCATTTCATCAAGTTGAGAAAAATCATCCTCCCATTTTTTATTTTTAATATTAATGGTACCATTGGCTGTAAACAACATTCCGTTTCTGGCGTTACGAGTTGGCATTACACAATCGAACATATCAATACCCAACGCTATATTCTCTAAAATATTAATTGGAGTTCCTACACCCATTAAATAACGAGGTTTATCTTCTGGCAGAATCTCACAAACCACTTCGGTCATAGCATACATTTCTTCAGCAGGTTCTCCAACCGAAAGTCCACCAATTGCATTACCTTGTTGTCCTGAATTCGCAATATACTCAGCAGATTGTTGTCTTAAATCTTTGTAAGTACTACCTTGAATTATAGGGAAAAATGTTTGCTCATACCCATATTTGAAGGGTAGTTTATCTAAATGATTTATACAACGATCTAACCATCTATGCGTCATGTGCATGGATCGTTGCGCATATCTATAATCACATGGATAGGGAGTACATTCATCAAAAGCCATAATAATATCAGCCCCAATAGTCCTTTGAATTTCCATTACATTCTCGGGTGTAAAAAAATGATAGGATCCGTCAATATGTGATTTAAATTTAACTCCTTCTTCCTTAATTTTTCTATTGGCCGAAAGTGAATACACTTGATAACCTCCAGAATCTGTTAATATATTACGATCCCAATTCATGAACTTATGCAGGCCACCGGCTTTTTCTAGAATTTCAGTTTGTGGACGCAAATACAAATGATAGGTGTTACCAAGAATAATATCAGGATTAATATCATTTTTCAATTCTCTTTGATGTACTCCTTTTACAGAAGCTACTGTACCTACAGGCATAAAAATTGGTGTTTCTATCGTGCCGTGATCAGTAGTAATTGTTCCAGCTCTTGCTTTTGTTTCAGGATCTGTCTTTAGTAAATCAAAGGTCATATTTTGTTTTTCAGTCCGCAAAGATAATTGATTTAGAATTTAGGAATTAATATTTTAGATATAATTTCACAAATACAGAAAATCAATATTCCTAAGCTTAATCTTAATTTTGATGCTGAAATAATTGACCATTTCCAAAATAAAAATCATTAGTATTAATTAAAATAACATTTTTTTCAAATTTAAAATTTAATCCATAATTCAACTGGGTTTATCTATATTTGAAAAATTTAAAAATCATTATGGCTCTACAAGAAGAATTAGAACAACAAGGAATTTGGCTTTTTAAATATCGAGGGAAACTTCCCACGATAGTTTTATTAATTGGCGCTATTCTATACTTTCAAACCAAAATAAATCCCGAAATTTTTTGTCTTGAAGAAACCCCATATGAAATTTATTACGAACTTTTTTGTCTTCTGGTGAGTCTTTTGGGTTTAAGTATTCGAATTTATACTGTCGGTCACACTCCCAAAAATACTTCTGGGAGAAACAGAAACGAACAAATTGCTGATACCCTTAACACTTCAGGGAGTTATTCTGTAGTAAGGCATCCATTATATTTAGGAAACTTCTTCATGTGGATGGGACCCGCATTATTAACTGCTAATTTTTGGTTTTTGATAGCTTTTTGTTTTTTCTATTGGATATATTATGAAAGAATCATGTTTGCAGAGGAACAATTTCTTAGAAGAAAATTTAGCGCTATTTATACCGATTGGGCTCAAACCTTACCTGCATTTGTACCCAGTTTCAAAAAATACAAAAAGCCCGAACTTCCTTTTAGTTGGATTAAAATTATTAAAAAAGAAATAAATGGAATCGCAGGTATTTTTATCATTTTTTCAATTTTTGATATCTCAGGTCACTTAATTCAAAACCAAAACAATTACAATTACTTTATCATCGTAACGGCAGTTTTTTTATTAGTATTCAACCTAGTAATGCGATTTTTAAAAAAGAAAACCACATTACTTAACGGCATGGGTGATTAAAAAACAAGGGGGTTTAAAATTTTCAAATAGTGTAATATTTTTATTAAAAAACCCTTATAAGTATTCCAAAAATCATTTGTCAAAAGTCAAAATAAAAAATTACATTTGCAGCAGTTTAAATTTAACACACAAAATGAAGCCTAACACACAACAATTAAAGGATTTAACTATCCAAGTTAGAAGAGATATTCTTCGTATGGTTCACGCCGTAAATTCAGGACATCCTGGAGGCTCTCTTGGTTGCACCGAATTTATGGTCGCCTTGTACCAAAACTTAATGGATAGAAAACCAGGTTTTGATATGGACGGAATTGGTGAAGATTTATTCTTCCTTTCTAACGGTCATATTTCGCCTGTTTTCTATAGCGTACTTGCACGAAGTGGCTATTTTCCAGTTTCGGAATTAGCCACTTTTCGCCTAATCAATTCCAGATTGCAAGGTCACCCAACAAATCATGACGGTTTACCAGGAGTACGAATTGCTTCGGGTTCACTTGGCCAAGGATTATCTGTGGGAATTGGTGCCGCTCAAGCCAAAAAGTTGAACGGTGATAACCACCTTATTTACACTTTGCACGGCGATGGTGAATTGCAGGAAGGTCAAAACTGGGAAGCCATTATGTATGCTTCCGCCAAAAAGGTAGACAATTTAATTGCCACTATCGATTTGAACGGGAAACAGATTGACGGAACAACAGACGAAGTTTTATATATGGGAAGTATTCGTGCCAAATTTGAAGCTTTCGACTGGGATGTTCTTGAAATCAAGGAAGGAAACAACATCGAGGCAATTATCGCCGGAATGACGGATGCCAAATCAAGAACCGGGAAAGGAAAACCAGTTTGTGTTTTGTTGCATACTGAGATGGGTAATGGAGTAGATTATATGATGTACAGTCACGCTTGGCACGGTAAAGCACCTAACGATGCTCAACTCGAAAATGCTTTAGGTCAAAACTATACAGAAGGCGAAAGCGACTACTAAATCAGATTGCAGATTTTAGATTGCAGATTTCAGATTCAAAACTAAATCTTTCAATTTTAAAATCTTTTAATCTTTCAATTTAAAAAATAAAATGAAAAAATATACAAATACAGGAAGTAAAGATACTCGCTCGGGTTTTGGAGCGGGAATGACTGAATTAGGTCAAACCAATGAAAACGTTGTGGCACTTTGTGCTGATTTAATTGGTTCATTAAAATTTGATGATTTCAAAAAAAATCATCCAGAGCGTTTTTTCCAAATCGGAATTGCCGAGGCCAACATGATTGGAATTGCAGCGGGATTAACGATTGGAGGAAAAATTCCTTTTACGGGAACTTTCGCTAACTTTTCGACGGGAAGAGTGTACGACCAGATTCGTCAATCAGTGGCCTATTCTGAAAAAAACGTCAAAATTTGTGCTTCGCACGCCGGATTAACTTTAGGTGAAGATGGTGCAACTCACCAAATATTGGAAGATATTGGACTGATGAAAATGTTGCCGGGAATGACGGTAATAAACACTTGCGATCACAATCAAACCAAAGCAGCCACGTTGGCTCTTGCAGATCATCACGGTCCGGCATATTTGCGTTTTGGCCGTCCTGTCGTGCCTAACTTTATGCCCGCTGACGAACCATTCGTTATTGGAAAAGCAATTATGTTAAACGAAGGAACCGATGTTACAATTGTAGCCACCGGACATTTAGTTTGGGAAGCATTGGTTGCTGCTGAAGCTTTAGAAGCCAAAGGAATTTCTGCCGAGGTAATCAATATTCACACCATCAAACCATTAGACGAAGCTGCTATCTTGAAATCATTAGCAAAAACGAAGTGTGTTGTTACTGCCGAAGAGCACAACATTCTTGGTGGTCTTGGCGAAAGCATTGCTAGAGTATTGGCTTTGAATACTCCAGCTCCACAAGAGTTTGTTGCTGTTCAGGACAGCTTTGGCGAAAGCGGAACACCAGCACAATTAATGGAAAAATACAAATTGAACAATCAAGCGATTGTTGCAGCTGTTGAAAAAGTGATTAAGAGAAAATAATATAAAGAATTTTTTAACTTTTCTCTCTCCTTTGGAGAGGGTTGGTGTGATAAAATCATAAAAAATCCAGTTACAAATAAATTGTAACTGGATTTTTTATGCCTATTATTTGCTACTTACGGATGACAAGTAATATCTAAATAGTTTTTCTTCCCTGAAGTACAAGTTGGAATATCTGCAAATGGATATGCTGAACCTGTTGCTGGATTTTTAATCTCGGATGCCGTAGAATAATTATCGCCATCATCATCTTTATCTAAAAAATTTGGAATACCATCACGATCATAATCATCAGCATAACGAGTAGCATCATCTGGATAATCAGAAGTGGTTGGATATAATATAGTATTAGTGTAACTCCACATAAATCCATCTTTGTTTAAATCTTCTTGATAATTATCAACTCCATCGCCATCTGTATCTGATCTAAATACATCATAAAGCTTAAAACTAAAAACTAACGGAGCATAACCAGGAATAGAATTCGAGACAGAACTATAATACCCTAATCCAGAAGGTATAAATAGTACTCCTGCACCAAAATCTTTATAAGAAACAGTTCCGTCATTATTATTAACAGAATAAGTACCTGATTTAAATAATGGAAACATCTCACTCCAACCCCTTACAACATTTAACAAACTAAAAAAACTTTGAGGAAATTTATTTTCATCAAATTTAGTAGCCGAGATGTACGAAGGAACTACTGGTGCTGTTGTGGTTGCTGCAATACGTTGCAAATAATCACCTCTATAAGAGGTGAAAACGCCATCAACATTACAAGGTGATTCTCCTATCCCTGGTCTTAAAACTAAATAGTACAATTTGTAATCAACATCGTGTAGTTTGACAACTCTACTCCAAAGTTGCGGATAAACAGTGCTACCCACAAATACATTATCCTTATAAGACATAATAGAACGTTGCGTACCTCCATCAGGTATTTTTGTAATTGTTACGTCTTGATCATCTGGCTTTCCTGGATTATTTATAACAGTGATATAGTATGAGTTTAAATACTCTTCAATGTCAGCAAAATCAGTTTTATACTGATCAGCATACGCTCTTGGTGGAGTAATTTCAGCAATAGGATCATCCTTTTGACATGAAAATAAAGTAACTGTTGTAATTAATACAATAAAATAAAAGGTAACTTTGTTCATTATAGCTGAATTTTGAGTGCGCAAGATACAATTTTGATTTATTTTTGTAAACAATTTAACTTTGATTTTGGAAAATTCATGAGAATAGACAAATACCTGTGGTGCGTTCGGTATTATAAAACCCGAAATATGGTAACCGAAGCTTGTAAAAAAAACCATATTACTGTAAATGGCCAGGTTGCCAAAGCTTCGAAAGAAGTTTTTGCCTCCGACAAAATCACTTTTAGAAAAGACCAAATTACCCAAATCATTACTGTTCTCGATATTCCTGAGAGTCGTGTAGGAGCAAAACTTGTTGATATTTATAGAAAAAACGAAACTCCTCCAGAAGTGTATCAACATCTAGAACTACTAAAATTATCTAAAGAACATTATCGGAAAAATGGTGATGGGCGCCCCACTAAAAAAGACCGTCGAGATATTGATGATTTTGGAAGCCAATCCCCTTCTTCGGAAAAATAACTATTATAATTGCTTGAATTCAATTTAAAACATTTGCCTAAAAAATGCTACTGATTCACAGATTATGAGTGACCTTTTAGTATTCTTAAAAGAATTAATTTTAAAATCAGTGTCAATTATTGTGATAATCTGTTTTTTTAATCTGTGAATCTGGGGCGAAAAACATTTTAAAATCTTAAAAGTGATTGCCTTGAATTCAATTAATAAATTCTAATTTCTTTTCTATCTTTGAAAAAAATCCCATGGACAAAAATATCATCTTATCGCATCAAGAAATTGAGCATACTATCAAAAGAATTGCTTATCAAATCTATGAAACCTTTGTTGATGAGGATGAAATTGTCATTGCAGGAATCACAACAAATGGATTCCTATTAGCAGAGAAAATTACTCAAGTTCTTAAAACAATTTCACCATTGAAAGTTTCTTTATGCGAAGTGAACATTAACAAACAAATCCCTCAATTACCAATAACTACTTCCTTATCAAAAGAACAGTATTCTAATAAAGGACTTATTCTTGTTGATGATGTATTAAACTCAGGCACTACATTAATTTATGCTGTAAGGCATTTTCTTGATGTACCCTTGAAGAAATTTAAAACTGCGGTATTAGTGAATAGAAATCATAAAAAATATCCTGTAAAAGCAGACTTTAAAGGCATTTCACTATCAACCTCATCTCTAGAGCAAGTTCAGGTAGTTTTTGATGAAAATGGCACCAATTATGCATATTTAAGCTAATATATTCAATATTTCCTCAGCGATTTCATCTTTGGTTTTACCATCAATACTCACTTTATATTGTGCTTGATTGTAATAAAAGCTTCTGTCAAAAAGATGTTTTGCAATAAATTCTTTTAATTCAATTTCAGTTTTATTGGCAACCAGAGGTCTTTTGCTTCTATTAGCTAATAATCGCTCCACTAATGTATCCACTGAACCTTTTAAATATATTGAAATAATATTTTCTCCAACTAACAATTCATGATTATTAGAATAACATGGAGCACCTCCACCAAGAGCTATAATTAATGTTTCGGGATAATTCAATAATTCAATCAAAATTTCTCGTTCTAACTTTCTAAAGTAGATTTCTCCCTTTTGTTCAAAAATTTCATTTATAGCTAATTGTATTCGGTCTTCGATACTTTTATCCAAATCTACTAATGAAATTCCAGTATTATCGGAGAGCCTTTTAGCAATTGTAGACTTGCCACAACCCATATAACCTAATAAAATAATTTTTCTCATATGAATAAAACCTTATAGATTAAGGCGTTAAAGGTATTTGTTAAAAAAAGACAAATTTAAAATAAAATAGCTTTGAAAAATTAAAAATAAGACCTTATATTTGCACCCGCATTCAAGAAAGGCATTTGACTCGATAGCTCAGTTGGTAGAGCACATCACTTTTAATGATGGGGTCCTGGGTTCGAGCCCCAGTCGGGTCACAATTTTTTAGGTAAAAAGTCCAGGCAATAAGTTTATCCCGAATAGCGAAGCTAGAGGAAAGCCCCAGTCGGGTCACAATTTTATTGTGGTTTTCATGTAATTTTTTTGAAGTAATGACTCGATAGCTCAGTTGGTAGAGCACATCACTTTTAATGATGGGGTCCTGGGTTCGAGCCCCAGTCGGGTCACTAAAAGGTTGTTCGCCATGGCGAATGACTTTTTTTGTTTATAGGCCACGTGGAGAAACGGTAGACTTGCCAGCTTGAGGGGCTGGTGCTCGCAAGGGCGTGCGGGTTCAAATCCCGCCGTGGTCACAGAATAAAAAATAAATGCTAAAAAATTAATTTCAAATAGGCTTGGAGTTATTTTTTTAGCATTTATGTTTTAAAACTATTCATTTAAAGATAAAAGTCAATCTCACCGCTATCACAAATAAAAAAATTTGACCAATTAATCTATAGCAATAAACAAACTAGACCATCGTTTGAATCAATATAATCATATTTACAATTCTAATATCCAGAACATGAACAAAATCCTTCTAGTTGTTATTATAGCCTTTAGCCTATCGGTTTGGGCACAAAACAAAATAGCCGTAGACTATTTTAATAAAGGAGTGAAAAAATCGGAGTCGGGAAATAGTGCTGGAGCCATTATTGAATTTACTAAAGCGCTCAAAGAAGATCCCTTTTTTACAGGAGCTTATTTGACTAGAGCTTTAGAAAAAATTAAAATAAAAGATTTAACTGGTGCAATGACCGATACCAATACTGCAATAACTATTGAATCAAAAAATGCCGATGCTTTTACAACTAGAGCCAATATTTATTACAAACTTAAAGACTACCAAAATACAATAAAAGACTGCTCTATATCTATAAGCTTAAACCAAAATGATTATATATCCTATAATTTAAGAGGGCTTTCGTATAAAAATATTAGTGATATAAAAAACGCCTGTTTCGATTTTAACAAAGCCATTGAGCTAGGAAGTAAAAGTGCTATGAACAACAAAAAAATGTTTTGTAAATAAAAAACGTCCCAATATTTAAATCTGGACGTTTCTGTAAAAAAATTATGTTATTATTTTTTATTTTTCATAGCCTTCTTTAAATCAATACTGCCTGGAATCTTCAATTTGTCTGTTAATAGGGAAATCTGGTCCAAATCGAAATCACCAGTAAGTGACATTAAAACTGTCTCATTATCTTTTCCTCCTCCTTCAATAAACATCAAGAGTTCTTTGATTTTACCCGTTGAAGCGCCCGCTTTTACCATTAGTTTAATATTCTTTCCTTCTTCGTTCACACGCATCAACTCTTCAAGTCCGCTGGCTAATGAATATTTTTCAGAAACCACTTTCATCTCAGTTGTAGCGCGAACACTGGTTGTGGTAAAAACTTTAAGATTATCTAATTTTTGGACTAAATTGAGATAATTAACTATTTCTTTATCAGAGGTATCTAATTTTACCTTGCTCATCAAATCAAACATTTTTTTATTGACTATAATTGATGAGATATCATCTTGTCCTTCAAATTTATCAAAAGCAACTTGCGCAAAAATGGAATTTGTTATTAATACAACAACCAATGTAAGTATCTGTTTTTTCATCATTTCTAATTTTTAAAGTGTTTTTTTATTACCAACGAATTCAATTTGGTATATATAAAAATTCTCCAATCAAAACTAAGTTATTTTAGGTTTAAATTTATAAAATAAAATTAAAGTTATTACATTTACGTTTATCTATAAAACCATGCCAAAAATATGAAAGCAAAATACTATTCTTTAATCGGATTGTTGTTCCTCGTTTTCAGTTTTCAAAGTTGTGAGGATAATGATGATGTATATGTTTCATCCGTTCAGAATTTTATCTGGAAAGGGCTCAATTTATATTATTTATGGCAAGCTGATGTTCCCAATTTAGCCAATGACCGATTTGCAAATCAAACTGAGCTAAATTATTTTTTGTATGGATATCCAGTACCTGAAAAACTATTTAACGATTTGAGAGTCGATAAAACTATTGATAGATTCAGTTGGATAGTAGATGATTATTTAGAACTTGAAGGAGAATTACAAGGAAACACCAATAACAACGGAGTAGATTTTGGCTTAAGTTATAAAGATAAAGCATCGGGTTCTAAAGAAGTAATTGGCTGGGTTCGGTATATCATTCCCAATTCGAATGCTTCTAGTAAAGAAATAAAACGTGGGGATTTGTTTTATGGAGTGAATGGAACTCAATTAACAATTGATAATTACAAATCTTTGTTATTTGGCTCTAATAATGACTATGATTTAAATTTAGCCAATTATGATGGAGGCGCATATACTCCCAACGGAAAATCTATACCCTTAACCAAAACAAGCTTAGCGGAGAACCCTATTTTAATCAATAAAGTGATTGTTTCTGGTTCACATAAAATTGGTTATTTAATGTATAATGGTTTTTATTCTAATTATGATACGCAATTAAATGAAGCATTTGGCTTTTTAAAATCACAAGGAATAACCGATTTAGTTTTAGATTTACGTTATAATGGCGGAGGTTCCGTTCAAAGTGCCACTCGACTAGCCAGTATGATTACAGGTTCGTTTACTGGACAAGTTTTTGCCAAACAACAATGGAATGCCAAAATACAAGTGAAAATTAGTAGTGCTAATTCAACTAACTTCTTTACTGATGAAGTTGAATTTTCTCCAATCAATAGTTTGAATATGACCAAGGTTTATATTCTAACTACCAAGAGCACAGCTTCGGCTAGTGAATTGGTTATTAACGGATTAACTCCTTATATAAATGTCATTCAAGTTGGTGATGTTACCACTGGAAAAAACGTGGGATCAATTACCCTATATGACTCGCCTACTTTTGGAAAAAACAACAGAAATCCCAATCATCGTTATGCTATGCAACCGATAGTTCTAAAAATTGTGAATTCTAAAGGTTTTGGAGATTATCAAAGTGGTCTAAATCCAACATACCCACAAGTAGAATATATCAACAGTTTAGGAAGCCTTGGCGAAACTAGCGAAACTTTATTAAGCATCGCTGTTACTAAAATTACTGGAGTTGGAAGATTAAAACAACCCACTTCCGAAAATAATTTTGATTATTTGGATGATTCAAAATCTAATACCATACTTAAAAATCAAATGTATCTGGAAAAATTACCCGAAGGTTTAGCAAATGCTTTAAAATAAAAAAGATAAAAAACAAAAAAGGCTTCCAGTGATGAAAGCCTAATTTTTGTCCATTACACCAGAATTTATAAATTAATATTCAATCCCAATTTAAAGTTGCGTCCTCTGGTATTGTAGCCTACAACCTCTACAAAATCTTCATTAAAAACATTTGAAACTGCGGCAAAAACCGTCATTCTGTTTTTCATCAATTCGTATTTTGCTGATGCATTTACTAATTGATATGCCTTTAATGCATTAAGTACAGGAGGATATCCTGAAAAACCATCTCTTTTATCTAGATACTGATAATCGATACCAAAAAATGTTCTTTTAGAAATTTGATAATCTAAGTTAACATTAACTTTATGCTTCGGATTATACAAGTTAGCTTTGATGTCTGGAAAAGTATTGTTAATCGCTTTAGAATCAATTTCGCTAAAAGTGTAGTTGGCTTTTATATTAAGTTGGTCTGACACTGCAAACGCTACCGAAGTTTCAATCCCTTTTGCATTATATCTACCTGTCGCATTAAAATAGGAAGCTTCATAAGTAATTGGATTAGAATAATACTCTATCGCATTTTCTTCTTCTCTATAAAAAGCAACAGAACTTAAATTAAGTTTGTTTTTGAGTAATTTAACTTCAAAACCAGCTTCTACAGTTGCATTTTCTTCAGCTTGCAAATCTGTATTACCCGCATAATCATCATACAATTGATACAAACTTGGGGTAATATAAGCGGTGCTGTAGGAAGTTATAATTTTTAAAGGAAGGTTTTTGAAATTATAGGAAGGATTGATATTATAAACTATATAATTTCCGTAGTTGCTATGAATATTCAGTCTAGCACCCGCATTTAAGTTCAAACCAAAATCAGAGGTATAAACCCAATTCACATAAGGATCAATAAAATTAAACTTTGCCAATTCATTAACAATATTGGTGTATTGACTTTCTATTGACATCTCATGGAATTGAAATTGGGCTCCAGTAACTATAAAAAATTCATTACTTATTTTGTATTTATTAAAGGCATCCGCATTAATGTTTCTTGATTTATAATTGGTAATTCCCCCAAAACGAAATTCTTCTCTTTCGATTAAATTTGCACTTGAATTTAAAACTAATTCCCCATTTTGGTATTTGTATTTTGGAGAAAAACCTAGTTTAAACTGTTCTGAATCACTGTAATTATCCTTGTTGTCAGCAAAAGAACCTGAATCAAAATCGTTCTTGATTTTATCATAATTCATGAAAAAATCTAGATTTAATTTTTTCGAAGGTATAAATCCTAATTTCACATTAGAATTGACTCTGGAAAAGTTATCATCTTCAAAACCAACACCTTTCGCCTCAGAAATTCCTTTTACTTCGGTATTATTTAATCCAACATAATAATTAAACTTCTCTTGATTGGCACCAAAACTAAATCCTTGATTGTATTCTGCTGGATTCGTTTTTTTGTCTTCAGCTGTTGTTTGTGTTCCCAAATTCACATACACATTTCCTGAAAGCTCTTTTGTTTTAGATTTCTTTAATGTAATATTAATTACACCTGCAGCCGCTCCTGTACCGTATAAAGTACTCGCTGCTCCTTTCATAATCTCTATACTTTCAACTTGATCTACTGGCAATAAGCGCAAATCATAATCTAAATTAATTCCAGAAGCATCAGATACTGGTATTCCGTCAATGATAATCAAAGTCTGACGATTACGAGCTCCTCGAATGTAATAACTCAAGTTTTTACCCGCACTACTCTGGTTTCCGTTTACCTCAAGTCCAGCGACTGAACTTAAAACAGTTGCTAGAGACTGACCTGATTTTTTCGCCAAGTCTTTGGCGGTAATTTTCACAATTACTTTACCAGATTTTTCTTTTGGTAAAGCAAATTTAGAATCCGTAATTACGACTTCATCCAATTCAATTCTTGACACAAGAGTGTCATTTTTTTGCGCCAAAGCACAGCTAGTGATTAGCACGAATAACGCACCAATACAAACATTTTTGTTGTTCATTTTAATAAAAAATTTTAAATACTAAAAATGGGAGAAAAGCATAGAATGACCCATACCCAAACCTTTTTTCCCGAAAGTTTGATACTCGATGTAATAGGCAGGTCTCCTGGCTTGCGTCTTGTTGTTGACCTTCTCATTCTTGATTAAGGATTAAGGATTTTTTTGATTAAGGATTTTAAAATCCTAATTCCCAAATCACTAATTCCTAAACTTTTGAACAATGGTTTTGTAGATAACAACAAGCTTTCTAGCTTACAGTTGCGGGTACAGCTCAGGATTTAAAATTCTTGATTTAGGATCTTCGATTATATGATTTAATACCATGATAAATCTGAAAACTAAAACCTGCAATCTCTCACCTGATTCCCTTTTAATGCGGTTTCGAAAAACAAAACAGCAACCTCAATACGGCGACAAATGTAGGTCTAAGATTTGAATAAAAAAATAATATCTTTTTTAAAGAGGAATAAATATACCTTTGCAAATTAATACCAAATGAGTTTCTATGAAAGCATTTTTTTTTCGAACTGCTATTTTTCTAGTCCTAATTTCGATTTTTGGATGCCAAAAAAGTAGCGAAAATTCAAAAAAAACAAACTCCATTGCAGCGAATTCTATTCATTATGCTAAAGGTTTAGAATTGTACAAAAACAAAGGCTTTACTATATTGAAGGTGACAAATCCTTGGCCTAATGCAAAGCAGTATTTCACCTATATTCTCAAAGAAAAAAACGGAATCATTCCCGATAGTCTTAAGCAATTTCCCGTCATTCGAATTCCGTTACAATCGATTGTGGTGACCTCAACTACGCATATTCCAGCATTAGAATTATTGGGTGTCGAAAATACTTTGGTCGGTTTCCCCAACACTGATTTTATATCCTCCATTAAAACCCGAAAGTTAATAGACGCTAGAAAAGTTCGCGAAATAGGAACCAATGAAAGTCTGAATACCGAAGTTTTAATTGACATGAAACCAGATTTGATTGTCAGTTTTGGGATTGACAATAACAATACTACTTTGGATAATTTACAAAAAAGTGGATTAAAAGTAGTAATGAATGGGGATTGGACTGAACAATCTCCTCTTGGAAAAGCAGAATGGATTAAGTTTTTTGGGGCATTATACGGATTGGATTCTAAAGCAAATGCCATTTTTAATACTATTCAAAAAGAATATACCACTACTTTAAGTTTAGCAAAAAAGGCAAAATTTAAACCAACAGTACTCAGTGGTGCAATGTATCAAGAACAATGGTATGTGCCCCAAGGTGAAAGTTGGGCAGCACTTTTTTTTAAAGATTCACAATCTAATTATTTATGGTCAAAAGTCAAAGGAACAGCAGCTTCGTCAATTCCATTTGAAGTAGTACTCGAAAAAGCTAAAGAAGCTCAATATTGGGTTGCTCCTGGCAATTTTACATCTTTAGAACAAATGACCGATAGCAATCCTCATTACAATCAATTTTCTTCTTTTAAAAATAAAAAAGTATATTCGTATGCCAAAAATATTGGAGCAAAAGGTGGTATCGTTTATTTTGAACTTTCTCCTACTCGACCTGATTTGGTTTTAAAAGATTTGATTCGAATTTTTCACCCTGAATTATTACCCAATCACAAACTATTTTTCTTTAGTAAATTAGAATAAATTGAATAACAACAAGCAATATATATGTCTATTTATCTTTTTGATGCTGTCATTAGTATTACTATTCATAGTTAACATAAGTTTGGGTTCAGTTTCTATTCCTTTAAAAGAAGTTTTTAAAAGTTTGATTGGTAAAAATGCCAGTAAAGAAACTTGGGATTACATCATAATTAATTATCGATTACCTAAATCTATAACTGCAATAATTATTGGTATTGGATTGTCTATTAGTGGTTTATTAATGCAAACTTTATTTAAAAACCCCTTAGCGGGACCTGATGTATTAGGACTGAGTTCAGGGGCAAGTTTAGGTGTTGCCTTTGTAGTTATGGGTGCACGATTTCTACCCGCAGGTCTATCTACAATTCTTTTATCTTCCTTCGGAATTGTTATTGCTTCAAGTCTTGGAAGTTTTTTAGTATTACTAGCCGTATTAGCAGTTTCTAAATTATTGCGGGATACAGCAGCTATTTTGATAATTGGTTTGATGTTCGGAAGCTTAACTAATGCTATAGTTAGTTCACTTACCTATTTTAGTACCGCAGAACAATTGCAAAAATTCACTTTCTGGTCATTAGGAAATCTTGGAAATCTATCATGGTCATCTATAATTATTTTATGTTTTTGCATATTTACTGGTTTGATTTTAAGCTACATAAGCATCAAGCCATTAAACACAATGCTCTTGGGAGAAAACTATGCTCGAAGTTTAGGAATGAATTTTAAAAGCACACGATTAATCATCATCATAGCAACAAGTATTTTAGCAGGAAGCATTACCGCCTTTGCAGGTCCAATTGCTTTTATTGGCTTAGCTGTTCCTCATATTGCCAAATTGATTTTTCAAACCAGTAATCATCGTATTTTATTTTGGAGCACTTTGCTCTTAGGAGCCATAATTATGTTAATCTGTGATTGCCTTTCACAATTACCCGGAAGTGACTTAACACTACCAATTAATGCGGTTACTTCTATTTTTGGTGCGCCAATCGTAATTTGGTTACTAATTCGAAAACGTAAAATGATGTATTAATGAGCATTAAAAACACCCTTTCTACTTCAAATTTAAGTATTGGTTATAAAACCAAAAGATCAACTATAATTATTACTGAAAATCTCAATTTGAATTTTTGTGAAGGAAAACTTATCGCTTTGATTGGTGCCAATGGCATTGGAAAATCAACACTTTTAAGAACCTTAACAGGAATTCAAAAGCCACTTTCGGGAACAGTTTCGTTGAACGAAAAGAACATTCACGAATTGGATTCCTTGACATTGGCGCAAAACCTGAGTGTCGTTTTGACCGAGAAATTGCCTCCAAGCAACTTGACAGTTTGGGAACTCATCGCTTTGGGAAGGCAACCTTACACGAATTGGATTGGAACGCTAACCGAGAATGATATTGCAAAAGTCAACGAAGCAATTACACTAACCCAAATCGAACATTTGATTTCCAAAAGGCATTACGAAATTAGTGACGGACAATTGCAAATCGTTTTGATTGCAAGAGCGTTGGCACAAGACACACCTTTGATAATTTTGGACGAACCAACTACCCACTTGGATTTATTGCACAAAGTCGTGCTTTTTAAACTCTTGAAAAAACTCACGCAAGAAACGGGAAAATGCATTCTATTCTCGACGCACGACATTGATATGGCGATACAATTGAGCGACGAAATGATTATTATGACACCCGAAACAACGGTACAAGACCAACCCTGTAATTTGATACTAAAGGGAAGTTTCAGCACTTTATTTAAAGACGAAAGTATTGTTTTTGATAGTGAAAAAGGGAAGTTTGTAATCAATTGATAATGAATAATTATCAATTGACAATTATCCATTATTAATTAAAATCTGCAAACTGCTATCTGAAACCTGTTATCTGCCAGCTGAAATCTGCCTTTTCGCTTCTCCCACCACAAAAGCAACCGAATTGGCAATGTTATAACTTCGGATTAATGACGACATCGGAATTGTAAGTTGATTTTCTTTGGAAAACAAAGCCAAAACTACTTCGCTCAAACCCACACTTTCTTTTCCAAAAACTAACCAATCCCCATCTTTAAATTGAATTTCGTAAATAGATGTTGAAGCGTGAGAACTCATTAAGAAAACTCTAGATTTATCCGAAATTTGCGCAATCCAATCCTCTATATTTTGATATTCGGTGACGTCTAAATGTATCCAATAATCTAGTCCAGAACGCTTCAGGTTTTTATCATTAATGACAAATCCAAAAGGGTGAATCAGATGCAAACGACTTTCAGTTCCGACGCACAAACGGCCAATATTTCCAGTGTTATTGGGGATTTCAGGTTCTACTAAAACGATGTTTAACATAGATGATTTGTTTATTTGGTAATTTGTTTATTCGTTTAATTGAAAATCAGAAACCTCTATAACATCTCCTGCTTGTAAAGCATTCAAATGTACGTTTCCTATTCGAACTCGCACTAATCTCAAGGTTGGAAAACCAACTGCGGCAGTCATTTTGCGTACCTGACGAAACTTACCTTCATTCACTGTGATAGAAGCCCAAGAAGTGGGTCCGTGTCTTTCGTCCCTTATTTTTTTACCTCTAGCGCCAAAGTCTGGAATTTCATTAATGATAAAAGATTCACAAGGTTTGGTGATGTATTTCATACCGTTGAAACCTATTTCGACACCATTTTTCATTAAAGCAATTGCTTCTTGGGTGATAATTCCATCGACTTGAACGTAATATTCTTTTTCGACTTTTTTACTACGGACGATTTCACTCATTTTTCCGTCGGTGGTCAATAAAAGCAAGCCTTCGGAATCCTCGTCAAGGCGACCAATAGCCATTGTTCCTGATGGGAAATCATGTAGTTCGCCTAGCAATTTCTTCTTGCGTTTCAATTCATATACAAATTGACTCAAAAAGCCATAGGGTTTATGGAGGACGAAATGATGGTGG
>NZ_JBJXDQ010000113.1:0-16851 GCF_046155325.1 Flavobacterium sp. | reverse complement strand
AAAACAATGTTAATTCTTCATCTGACATCTTGTCATATTATTCGAATTTGCCTTATCTTTGTACTTTGAAAACATACGATGGATAAGATAATTGAAGAAAGCAAACAAGGTGAAAGTCTTGTTCTAGAATATAAACCCGAAAACACCAAGAAACTCTTTATAGAAAGTTACGGCTGCGCGATGAATTTTTCGGACAGTGAAATCGTGGCTTCGATTTTATCAACAAATGGTTATAATACTACACAGATTCTCGAAGAAGCTGATTTGGTTTTGGTTAATACCTGCTCCATTCGAGATAAGGCAGAACAAACAATTAGAAAACGTTTAGAAAAGTACAATGCTGTAAAACGCATCAATCCAAAAATGAAAGTAGGCGTTTTAGGCTGTATGGCTGAGCGTTTAAAAAGTCAGTTTCTAGAAGAAGAAAAAATCGTAGATCTAGTTGTGGGTCCTGATGCTTATAAAGATTTACCAAATTTATTAGCAGAAGTTGAGGAAGGTCGCGATGCTATCAACGTGATTTTGTCTAAGGATGAAACTTATGGTGATATTTCGCCTGTACGATTGATGAGTAACGGTATTACGGCTTTGGTCTCTATCACTCGGGGTTGTGATAATATGTGTACGTTTTGTGTAGTCCCTTTCACTCGTGGTCGTGAACGCAGTCGTGAACCGCAAAGTATCATAAACGAAATTCAAGATTTGTGGGACAAAGGTTTTAAGGAAATTACGCTGCTAGGACAAAATGTTGATAGCTATTTATGGTATGGTGGGGGACTTAAAAAAGATTTTGAAAATGCATCAACGATGCAAAAAGCTACAGCAATAGATTTTGACAAATTATTAGAAATGGTGGCTATTGGTTTTCCTAAAATGCGCATTCGGTTTTCGACATCAAACCCTCAAGATATGCACGAAAGCGTACTCCATGTCATCTCAAAATATGATAATATTTGCAAACACATTCATTTGCCTGTTCAATCGGGAAGCAATAGAATACTCAAAGAAATGAACCGTTTGCATACTCGTGAGCAATACATGATATTAATTGATAAAATAAGAACGATTATTCCAAAAAGCTCAATTTCTCAAGACATGATTGCTGGTTTTCCATCAGAAACCGAACAAGATCATCAAGACACCTTATCGTTGATGGAATATGTAAAATATAATTTTGGTTATATGTATTCCTATTCTGAACGCCCTGGAACACTCGCTGGACGCAAAATGGTAGATGATGTTCCAGAAGCAACAAAATTACGAAGATTACAAGAAATTGTCAATTTACAACAAAAACACGCTTGGTTTCGAGCCGAAGAATTTATAGGACAAACAGTTGAAGTATTGGTTGAAAAAGTATCAAAAAAATCAAAAGAAGAGTTTTCGGGAAGAAATTCACAAAGTATTACCGTAGTTTTTCCAAAAGAAAATTATAAAATTGGAGATTTTGTAAATGTAAAAATCACAAGCTGCACCAGCGGAACTTTGAAAGGAGAAGCAGTTGGTTTGAGTGAGATGAATTAAAATGAAGGGATAATTAATAATGGATAATTGATAATTTAAAAATAAGAAAAATTAATTGTTCATTGTTAATTATTAATTATCAATTAAATAAAATGGAAACAGTTCAATCAATAAAACAACGATTCGAAATTATAGGAAACGACCCTAAACTCAATCGTGCAATAGAAAAAGCCATTCAGGTGGCACCAACTGACATTTCGGTATTGGTAGTTGGAGAAAGTGGTGTTGGAAAAGAAAGTGTCCCGAAAATTATTCATTCCATTTCACATCGAAAACATGGAAAATACATTGCTGTAAACTGCGGAGCTATTCCAGAAGGAACCATTGATAGTGAGCTATTCGGACACGAAAAAGGTTCTTTTACTGGAGCAACGAGCACCAGAGAAGGCTATTTCGAAGTAGCTAATGGTGGAACCATTTTTTTAGACGAAGTCGGAGAATTACCCTTGACCACTCAAGTTCGTTTGCTCAGAATTTTAGAAAACGGAGAATTTCTTAAGGTTGGTTCATCACAAGTACAAAAAACAAATGTCCGTATAGTGGCAGCTACCAATGTTAATTTATTTGATGCTATCGAAAAGGGCAAATTTCGAGAAGATTTATATTATCGATTAAGCACAGTAGATATTACTCTACCTCCGTTAAGGGAAAGAAAAGAAGACATACATTTATTATTTCGAAAATTTGTGGCCGATTTTGCCCATAAATATAAAATGCCACCTATTAAATTAGATGACACTTCCATTTTTTTATTACAAAAATTTCGCTGGAGCGGAAATATTAGACAATTAAGAAACGTTGCCGAACAAATTTCAATTCTAGAAATTAACCGTGATATTTCTGCTGCAACATTACAGACCTATTTACCGGAAGAAGGAAGCAATTTACCATCTGTTATTAAAGATCATAAAAACGATTCTGATTTTAACACCGAAAGAGAGATTCTATATAAAGTGCTTTTTGATATGAAAAGCGACTTACATGATTTAAAAAAACTCACACTTGAATTAATGCAAAAGGGAGTAGCAAATGTAAAAGAAACAAATTCTAAATTGATCAAAAAAATATATGGTTCCAATGAGGAGGATAGCGAAATAGATTTTGAAGAAGAACCTAATACTGCAGTAATTACTGCACAAGTTGACGATTCCAATTATCAAATTCAAGAAGATAATTATCAATTTACTGAAAATATTGAAGAGGAAGAGATCCTTAGATTAGAGCAAAAAGAAATTGAAATGATAAAAAAGTCGTTAGAGAAAAATAAAGGGAAACGAAAAATAGCAGCCGATGAACTTGGAATTTCCGAAAGAACTCTTTACCGAAAAATAAAACAGTTTGATTTGTAAATAAATTGACGATTAAAATTTGACAATTAACAATTGAAAAAATATATCTTTGAAAATTTTTTGAAATATGAAATATATTAGAAATATACTAGTTTTGATTTTAGCTTTGTCTTTAAATAGTTGTTCAGTATACAACTTTACTGGCACAGGAAAAATTGACGCAAAAACATTTCAAGTAAGTTATTTTCAAAATAATGCCGAATTAATTGAACCCGGTATAGAAAGAACATTCACACTTCAACTTCAAGATATTATTCAAAATCAAACCAACCTGAATTTAGTGAACTCAGGAGCTGATTTATCTTACGAAGGAGAAATTACAAGTTACAACATTAGTCCCATGACCGCGACTGCCAATCAGCAAGCCTCAGAAAATAGACTGACTATCAATATCAATGTAAGATTTACAAGCAGAAAAAAAGAATCAGATAATTTTGAAAAAACATTTAGTTTTTTTTATGATTATCCTGCAACGTCACAGTTAACAGGTACAAATCTTACAACAGCTTTAAAAATAATTTTTGAAAGAATAACCCAAGATATATTTAATGAATCATTAGCAAAATGGTAATAACCAGTTTTAAGTTAGTAGCTGAAATCTAACTCGAGCCAGAACGGCGAACAGGCGAAGCAAATCTGAAATATAAAATGAACGTAACTGATTACACTTATTTGATTAACAAACCCGATGCAATCAACGAAAAACAAAGCGATGCTTTAGAAAAAGTTTTAGTTGAATTTCCTTTTTTTCAAAGTGCTAGAGCATTACAATTAAAAGGTTTATACAATCAAAATAGCTTTAAGTATAATAATGCTTTAAAAATCACTGCTGCTTACACTACAGACAGAACCGTTCTTTTTGATTTTATAACATCCAATACGTTTGTAGCTATTCAAAAAGGCCTATATGAAAAGAAATTATTAGAACTTTTAGACATAGGCGTTGTTGATCATGAATTAATTAATTCTGACATAAATATTCAAAACAATACTAACAAATTAGCAAATTCTATACTTGATTCCATAAAAGGGGCTACAGAATTAAATGAAATAACAAAATTAACAGTAGAAAAATTAGATATTGGAAAACCTTTAGATTTTTCTAAAAATGAAAAACATTCCTTTCAAGAATGGCTTCAATTATCTAGATTACATCCTATAGATCGAGGCAATGAAAATAAAAATATTTTAGAAAACAATGCATTAGAATTGCTGAAAAAGAAAAAAACGGAAATAATTGATAAATTTATAGAATCGAATCCGAAGATTTCACCTGTTAGACAAGATAACACAAAAATTCCTTATATAGAATCAAGCCAATCTGAAAACACCCATTTAATGACCGAAACTCTAGCAAGGGTATATTTGGAACAAAAAAATATCAAAAAGCAATTCAAGCTTATGAAATTTTAATTTTGAAATATCCAGAAAAAAGTAGTTTCTTTGCAGACCATATTTCGGATATAAAGATTTTACAACAAAATAATAAATAAACAATGAGCACATTTTCAATTTTTTTAGTTTTAATTACAATAGTTTGCTTTCTATTGATAGTAGTAATCATGGTACAAAACCCTAAAGGTGGGGGATTATCATCTGCAATAGGTGGAACACAAATGTTAGGCGGAGTACAAAAAACAACTGACTTTTTAGATAAAAGTACTTGGACATTAGCCACAATTTTAATTGCACTTATATTACTTTCAAGTTTAAGTTTTGTAGGTTCATTGGGCGATACCGATTCGAAAATTATTGACAAAACAGAGACTGCAGCTACAACAAGCGCAACTCCAGTTAAAGAAGCTCCAGCTAAAAAATAGTTTTTACATAATAATTATGAATGCCAGCCTGTCAAAGCTGGCATTTTTTTTAGGTAAAATTGTCAGTTTTAATCAATTGGCATAGTTTCTGAAAAACATAAAAACACAATAAATAACATTAAAAATAAAATCATGGCCTTAAACATTAAACCACTTTCAGATAGAGTTCTTATTGAACCTGTTGCAGCTGAAACAAAAACGGCTTCTGGAATTTTTATCCCAGATACTGCTAAAGAAAAACCACAAAAAGGAACTGTAGTAGCTGTTGGAAAAGGAACTAAAGAACACGAAATGACAGTAAAAATTGGAGATTCTGTACTTTACGGAAAATATGCAGGGACAGAATTAAAATTAGAAGGAAAAGATTATTTGATTATGCGCGAGGACGACATATTGGCTATTATATAGCTTTAAGCAATAGGCTAAATTCTTTAAGCAAATGAGAGATTTCAAGAAATATGATATTTGGCAATTAAGCCACGCATTTACACTGAAGATTTATTCTAATACATCTTTATTTCCTAAAGATGAATTGTATGGAATTACAAGTCAAATAAGAAGAGCTTCTTCTTCAATTCCGACAAATATTAGTGAAGGTTGTGGCAGAAATTCAGATAAAGAATTTAATCAATATCTTAATATAGCCTTAGGTTCTGCAAGTGAAACAGAATACTTAATTATTCTTTCCAGAGATTTAAATTATATTGACACGGAAACATTTGAAATCTTAGAAAAAGAAATCAATACAATAAAAAGTAAAATTTATAAATTAAAACAAATACTAATTCAGCAGTAAGGAGCGAGCTTAATGCTTAAAGCCTTCTGCCTAATGCTTAAAATAAAATGGCAAAAGATATAAAATTTGATATTGAAGCACGTGACGGACTAAAACGTGGTGTTGATGCATTAGCAAATGCAGTAAAAGTAACTTTAGGGCCAAAAGGTCGTAATGTAATTATTGGAAAATCTTTTGGAGGACCAACAGTTACAAAAGATGGAGTTACTGTAGCAAAAGAAATAGAATTAAAAGACCCATTGGAAAATATGGGCGCTCAAATGGTAAAAGAAGTAGCCTCAAAAACCAACGATTTAGCTGGTGATGGAACTACAACTGCTACTGTATTGGCTCAAGCCATTGTAAAAGAGGGTTTGAAAAACGTTGCTGCTGGAGCAAATCCTATGGATTTGAAAAGAGGAATTGACAAAGCAGTTGAAGCTATCGTTGCTGACTTGGCTAAACAAGCTAAAGTGGTAGGAAGTGATTCGGAGAAAATAAAACAAATTGCTTCTATTTCTGCAAATAATGACGAAGTTATTGGTGAATTAATCGCTAATGCTTTTGCAAAAGTTGGAAAAGAAGGGGTAATTACTGTTGAAGAAGCCAAAGGAACGGATACTTATGTTGATGTTGTTGAAGGAATGCAATTTGACAGAGGTTATTTATCTCCCTATTTTGTGACAAATCCTGAGAAGATGGAAGTAGAATTGGAAAGTCCATATATTCTTTTATATGACAAAAAAGTATCTTCTTTAAAAGAATTATTGCCCGTTTTAGAGCCAGTTGCACAATCTGGAAAACCATTATTGATTATTGCAGAAGATGTTGATGGCGAAGCTTTATCGACATTGGTAGTAAATAAATTACGTGGTGCCTTGAAAATCGCTGCAGTAAAAGCACCTGGTTTTGGAGACAGAAGAAAAGCAATGTTGGAAGATATTGCCATCTTAACCGGTGGAACTGTAATTTCTGAAGAAAGAGGATATACTTTAGAAAACACAACGATAGAAATGTTGGGAACTGCAAAAAGAGTAACCATCGACAAAGACAATACTACAATTGTAAGTGGTGCTGGCGAAGCAGATATGATTAAAAATCGTGTCAACCAAATTAAAGGTCAAATGGAAGCAACGACTTCTGATTATGACAAAGAAAAATTGCAAGAACGATTGGCTAAATTAGCTGGTGGAGTTGCAGTTCTTTATGTTGGTGCTGCTTCTGAAGTGGAGATGAAAGAGAAAAAAGACAGAGTGGACGATGCTTTACACGCAACTCGCGCTGCGGTTGAAGAAGGAATTGTTGCTGGTGGTGGTGTTGCACTTTTAAGAGCAAAAAATGCTTTGAAAGATTTAAAAGCAGATAATGCTGATGAAGCTACAGGAATCCAAATTATATCTCGTGCTGTGGAATCGCCATTAAGAACTATTGTTGAAAATGCTGGTCTTGAAGGATCTGTTGTTGTTGCAAAAGTAGCAGAAGGAACAGGAGATTTTGGTTATAATGCTAAAACAGATGAATATGTTGACATGCTAAAAGCAGGTATTATCGATCCAAAGAAAGTAACTCGTGTAGCATTAGAAAATGCGGCTTCTGTTGCAGGAATGATATTGACTACGGAATGTGCATTAATTGATATTAAAGAAGAAAATGGTGGAAGCCATCATGGTGGTGGAATGCCGGGGATGATGTAAAATTATTTAGAATATAAAATAGCATTTTTAAAAATCCATTCATCAGATGAATGGATTTTTTTTACACTAAAAACAAATTATATTTATACATTTATAGATAGATAAAATATTAGATTTAAATTTAATTTTATTAAACAAATTCAATAATGAAATTTAACCATACTCTTTTCAGTCTATTTTTATTTATTCAATGTTTCTCTCAGAATTCAGACAATCAAGAAAAAATTAAAAATAATCTCCAAAATTATTTTCTTTATGATAGAGAAATTATACATGTTCAGTTTAACAAAAACATTTATGTAAATACTGAAAAAATTGCCTTTAAAGGATATGTTTTTAGCAAAAATAACAACAGCCCTAATTTAAATACTAAAAACGTTCAATTGGTGATTTACAATGAACAAAACGAAATTATACAGAAACAATTACTTTACACGACTAAAGGCACATTTGAAGGTGGATTAGTTTTAAATGAAAAATTTATTGCTGGAAAATATCGCTGTCACTTTTACACCAACTGGATGAATAATTTTTATGAAGATGATTCTTTTATAGAAATTATTCAAATTATAAATAAAAAAGACCCTTATAATTTTGAATCAGCTGAACCAAATTATAAAACAGCAAAAGTTACTTTTTATCCCGAAAGCGGCATAATTATCAATAGAATAAGCAATAGAATTGGAGTGAAAATTATTGATTGTAATCTCAAAGGGATTTCAATTGAAAAAGGAATAATTCTAGATTCGAAATCCAATGAGGTTGCATCATTTTCAACTAACAAAATGGGCAATGGAAATTTTTATTTTATACCCAATTCTAACGAATCTTATACTCTAAAATACAATTCAGATAAACTTAATTTATCCGAAGAACTACCCAAATCTCAAGAGACTGGCGTAACAATAAGCTATAATAATAATTTATCCAATAATAAATTAGCTATATCAATAAAAACAAATAGTTCTGGAATTGAATTGCTTCAAAATAAAAAATTCATTCTACTCATTCATCAAGATGCAAATTCTATTCAGAAAGAATTCTCTTTTTCTAATAATAAACCAGAGCAAATATTATTTTTTAATAAAAAATATTTGCCTATTGGTATCAATAGTATTCGACTTATAGATGAAAATGGTAATGAAATTTCAGAAAGATTATTAAACAATTTTGGTATAGCAACTCCAGAAACAAATATCGAAGCAAAAATTATTAAAAATGACAGTGTTGCATTACTTGGAAAAATTAACACAAAAATGATCAATATGAGTATGAGTATTAGTGTTCTTCCTGCAGAGAATATTAATCTTGAAACAAAAAAATCCATTTTAGGAACATTTTATTTAAATGCTTATTTAGAAAAACCTGAAAATGAAACTTATACCTATTTTGACTCTGAAAACAAGAACAGAAAACAAGAATTAGAACTCATGTTGTTAAACCAAAAAAGAGGTAAATATTTATGGAATAACATAAAGTCAAATCCTCCAAATAAAACATTCGTTGATGCAAAAGGAGTTACTATAAGCGGTAAAATTACAAATAAATTAAGTGGTAACTCAAAATATCGAATTCAATTAATATCGCTAAAAGATAAGATTTTTGAAGAAGCTGATCTCGATAAAAACAATGAATTTGAATTTAACAACTTTTTTGCACAAGACTCAACAGAATTTATTTTACAATTGATAAATGATAAAAACAAGGTTTTAAATTCAAAATTGTTTTCAAGGATTTCTAGATATGAGAATCCATTTAAATTAAGTTTAAACAATGAAATCAATACTTGTCCTCCTAGTATAATTAAAGAAAATAATTTTACATTTTCAGCCTCTAATAATAAAAGCATTAAGCTTGAAGAAGTTGTTGTCTTTAATAAATATAAAAAAGAAAAACTGACCTATGAGAAAGAAGCCAATTCAATCATGGCAAATTCTTTTAAAATTGGGGATAATGAATTTGGAAGCGTTATGGATTTTATTGCTAGGAATGGATTCAGGATAGGTATCAATGAAGAAGATAATACACCATTTGTTAGAAATTCTAGAAATACAGCATTTTCAATTAGCAGTGCCCCGCCTGGTATCTATTTAGATAATGAAATGTTACTTGATTTTGATTTTTTGTATAGTTTACCAATAACTGATGTTGACGAAATTTATATTGATCGATCTGGTTTTTCAGATACTGCGGGGCGCTCTGGAAGCATAAAAATATTTTTGAAAAAAGGAATTAAAACAGAGATCATAAATTACAAATTTTCTAAACTATTTGTAACCAATGGATATGCCAAAAACATTGATTATAAAATATCAGAATTTCTAACTCAAAAAGAATTTTCCTATTTTGGCACATTAAATTGGACTCCAAATACTACTCTTAAAGAAAATGGGGTTTTCCAAATGAAGTTTCCAAAAGGTAACCAAACGGTGATTCAAGTTTTAATAGAAGGCTTTTCGGAAGATGGACAACTTATTTCTGAAATTAAAAAAATTCCTGTTGTACATCCTTAAATCAAAAAATCCGAAGTTTAATAGCTTCGGATTTTTTATTTTACAAATGAATTCTTTTTTTTAATAGCTTGAACAAAACAGGAAGTGTGGTTATAAGCACAATGCCAATGACAATTAATTCTATGTGTTCTTTTAAATCTATTCCGAATTTATCTATAAATAAAGCCGACAAATAATGTCCTGAAAGGATCATACTAAAAGACCAAAGAATAGAACCCAAAATATTGTTAACCATGAACTTCTTTTTGTTCATTGAAGAAATTCCAGCAACTATAGGGGCAAAAGTTCTAAAAATAGGCAAAAACCTTGCGAAAATGATGGCTTTACCACCATATTTATCGAAAAAATCTCTGGCTTGTAGCAGGTATTTCTCTTTGAACCAAAAAGTATCTTGTTTCTTATAGAGATAAGTTCCTCCTTTTACTCCAAACCAATACCCTATCATATTACCAAATATCCCTGCAACAGAAACTAATGAAGCCAATAAAACCACATTAATAAAATCATTGCCTACAGATATTTGTTGGGTTAATAGTTCGCTATAAATACCCGCTAAAAACAAAAGACTATCACCTGGCAGAAAAAATCCTGCAAATAAACCTGTTTCGGCAAAAATGATAAAAAGTATAACCAACAACCCAATTTTAATACCTCCCAATTCCATCAATATATAGAATTCTGGATTTAGTAATTGCTTCCAATCAAAACTATTCATAAAATTATTTTAAAAATTGACGTGAAAGTAATTAATATTTTGTGAAACTACACTATGAAAAAAATCCTTTTCTACCATTTTAATATTTATTTAGCAAAACGGCGAATATAGACTATAGATTTAAAATTATTTAAGTTTTTCCTCTCTATCGTATTGACAACATCCAGGAAGTTTATTATATGTATCATTATTTGTTTTAAAATCCTCAGTATCATGACCCACTTTTGCAATAGCCTTTTTCACTTCTGTAACTGAGGTTTTTTCTTCATTAATTGTCAAAGTTAATTTATGTGTTTCAATATCCCACACAGCCGATTTCACTCCGTTTACAGAAAAAGCTGCCTTTTGAATTCTCTTTTGACATTGTTCGCAATTACCTTTGATAACAACATTGTGTTTTGCGTTTTTGTTTTTTACTTCTTGTGCTTGTGATGAAACTGTTACAATAAATAACATCATTCCTAAAAATACATTTCTCATTTTATTTGTTTTTAATTGTTATTATTTAATTTTAAATCTTAACCCTGCATAATACATTTTTCCAAAAATTGGCGCGTATACAATTGACGCGTCAAATGTCGTCCCAAAAGGATTATTACTGCCAAGTATTGCTTTTTCTTGTTTATAATTTCCAATATTTTCACCACCAACATATACTTCAAAAACACTAGAAAAAACTTTAGTTATTTGAGTATTAATTAAAGAATATGAAGGCGAATATTCAGGTAATCTGTCGATTGTAGGATTTGTTAAAGTATTTGGTAATAGTTGCGCACCCATCCAGTTATATGTGAAATCAAATTTCCATTGATTCCCTTTTTCATTGATATTAGTTTCAAAAGCTAAATTAGCAAATAAACGATGCTTTGCTTGTAATGGTTTTTCAAATCTACTTGTATTATAATCTGTTTGGATATCATAATATTTATAGGCTGTTCTCAAATCAAGGTGTTTTATCAATTCTATATTAAAGTCTAATTGAAAACTAGTAGCAAAAGATTTTCCTCTTAAATTGTAGAAATTAACATGCTGAGGGCTATAAAACAAATCAACGACTACCTGATTATCAAAATCAGTTCTATAAAAATCTACACCAACATCTGCTTTTTTACTGAAAAGTAAAAATCCTTGTGAAAAACTCATTCCGTAATTCCAAGCGATTTCTGGATTTAATCCATACAATTTTCCGTTTGTATCCATAACATCAAAAATTCTTGAACTTGCAAAAAGTGCTTGATTTTCAGCAAAAATATTAGCACTCCTCTTTCCTCTTCCAACTGATGCTCGCAAAACCCCTTTCTCCCATGGATTATAACGAACATGAAGTCTTGGTGTAATAAAAAATCCTAATCGGTTATGATTGTCAATGCGACCACCGGCAATAAGGCTGAAATTAGAAGTGTTATCATATGTATATTCAAAGAAAGCACCAACTGAATTATCGATTCTGCTATAATCTTTCATCTTGACAAATTCTTGGTATTGGTCAAAAGTAAAATTTAAACCAGTAACGAATTTATTCATAGTATTATTAATAATAGAGTTAAAAATCAAGTTTGAATAATAACTTTTTTGTTTGATATCATATAGATTTAACCCAAAATACGATTCTTGATTGTGGCTATTAAAAGCGTTTTGAAAACCAAAACTTTGATACGGAATATTTGGAAACACATAGCCTAATTTGGCAGAAACATCGATACGCTCTGTGTTAATTTCGGAGCCCCAAAAATTAGTTTGACCTTTGTCTTTATTGGGATCAAAGTCAATTTCTCCTGTTTGTTTTTCATCTTTCATATATTTAAAATTGATAAAACTCACCCAGCCTTTTGTAGCATCTGTATATTGCCAACGATTTAAAACATTAATTTGTTTAGCCAATGGATTATCCAAAAAACCATCATCATTCATATCGTTCTTTGCAAATCTGGTGTTGCCGTGAATAAACAAACTCGTCATCCATTTACCCGAAATTTCGGAATTGAAATGTGTATTTAATTCAAAACGACTGTCAGTAGAACCATAAGCATTCAAGAAAAAAGGAATGTTTTTAATGGGTTTTATTAATTCCGTATTGATTTGTCCAGAAATACTTTCGTATCCATTAACAACACTACCAGCACCTTTAGTGATTTGGATGCTTTCGACCCAAGTACCGGGAGTAAATGACAACCCATAGGCTTGAGAAGCGCCTCGAACCGAAGGAATATTTTCTTCGGATATCATTAAATAAGGGCTAGTTAAACCCAACATTTTAATTTGTTTTGTCCCTGTTAAAGCATCCGAAAAACTAACATCGATTGATGGATTTGTCTCAAAACTTTCGGCCAGATTACAGCAAGCCGCTTTGAGTAATTCCTTGCTTGTTACTGTAGTGGTATTTGTTGTAATTTTATAGGATTTTTGCAAGGCATTTTTATACCCTGTGACTTTTACTTCTTTTAGTGTGTCTTGGGAATATGATTGAAATGCACATAACAACACGAGTAAAAGTGATAGGAATTGTTTTTTCATGAGATTAATTTTAACGTTAATAAAAAAACAGACCAGTATAGTCTAGTTTAAGCAAACATTAAAATCAGGCGTAAAAAATAAATTGGTGATATAATTTAAAAAGTGGTGGTGCATTTGCATCACAATAATAAGGTCTTGTCTTTTCACTTTTAAAAATTAAATTTTCATTAAATACAAAAGGATTCCAGTTATCTACAGTAAAAGTAAAATAAGGTGAAAACGTCAAAGAATCAAAAGATACATTTTCTGATTTTTTTTGAAAATGAAAAACTTTATCCTGGCAACAAGATGATTTTTTTTTAAAAGATCCACAGCAATTTTTCTCAGCACTTGAATATTGAAATTGGGATCTCAAAGAAATCGAAGCAATTGCATCATTACAATAATGCACATTAAAAGCCAATCCTAAATTGGAAACCAATATAAAAATTGAAAGAAATACGCTTAATTGTTTTTTAATTATCATAGTACAAAAATAAAAAAATTGAAGTTGAAATTTCACAATAACATCTTAATTTTTAGAGGATTGTAATTGGAAATAAAATGCTGGCAAAAACAATAATAAAAGAATAGGCTGAATTAAAAATCTCCTTATATAAAACAAAGCCATTTTATTAGTTTCATCAAAACAATAAATCACTGAATATAAAGCTATAATTAGAATAACAAAAAATGCTACATATAAGAGAATAGAAAATTTAATAGCTACTATATCTCTAAACAAAACATAAATAATTGCCAAAGACAGCATTGTATTTAAAATATATCTAGAAAATAATCCAAAAAACAACTTGACCCCCTCTAATTCAGGCAAAGGCAAATTATTATAATCGGTTTTGAAATACATCAAAAAAGGATCATAAAACAATTCGTCCTCAAAGCCTCTTATTAACACTAATAAAAATACAAGTGGTATCGTTAATAAAATTCTAAATTTATGACTTAGTATCTGATGTCTTAGCATATAACGAAAATTTACGAATCCAAATTATCCATAATATAAAAACGGAACTGTATATAAACAATGGGAAAAAGACTCCATGTAAAATGGGTTCTCTATTAGGAAAATAATACAGTAAAACACATAAAATAGCAATACGCAACATGTTCAAAATATGTAAAAGTAGACTTCCTCCTAAAATGTATAAAACTGTAGTTTTAATTCTTCCTGAAAACGCAATTATAAAAGATGAAAATAAAATAATTATGCCAATACCATTACATCCCTCTATAATTCGGGCAATAAATATATTTTTATAAAAAAATTTAATTCCTGGCTCAATAGAATCTGGAATAATTCCAGCATCATAATCAAAATAAAGCAAAATATCTTTGGTTTGTTTTGCTACTGATCGGGTAATTCCGTCTACCTCAAACTTTTCAATATCATATTTATCAAGGTAACTTTCATAAACAATAGTAAAAAGCAAATAGCTTAACAGAAACTTCCCTAGAAACAGCAAGAAGGGTCTATATAGAATGAAAAACTTTTTCAAAATAATTCTTTTAACAAATTTATATAAAAATAGATAATTTCATTTAAATACTTTTACAAAAAAATTAAAAAAAATGAAATTTGAACGATTACACCCAAAAATCATAGCAATTAGGTCAAATAATACAAAATCGAGAGAAGAAAAACTACTTGCAATTTGTCAGATACTCCAGGACTCCATAGATTATTATAACTGGGTAGGTTTATATTTTGCTAATCATGAAAAACAAACTTTGCATCTTGGTCCGTATGTTGGTGAACCAACAGACCATACAATTATTCCTTTCGGAAAAGGAATTTGTGGGCAAGTAGCTGTTTCTAACCAAAACTTTGTAGTGCCCGATGTTGCCGCACAAGACAATTATATTGCCTGTAGTTTTACAGTGAAATCTGAAATCGTCGTGCCGATTTTTGTAAACGGCATAAACATAGGCCAAATTGATATTGATAGCCATGTTTTAAATCCATTTACTGAAAATGACGAACGATTTTTGGAATTTGTAACTAAACAAATTTCCACATTATTCTAAACCAACTTTTTTCTGCTTTTTTCAAAAATTTAGCAGTGTGTATTTTTTATTTCATTACTTTTGTTTAACATTTTTTAATTTTATTTAAACAAATAAAAATGTTACTCCAAATGAAAAAAGAAAGACCCGACCTTGTTGTTTATTCAGATGAAAAAGGATACAATGCTAGTTCCCTAAACTACGCTACTTCTGTAGGTGCACCTGTTATTAAAATGGATAATGTTGTCGCTTGGAAAAGCAGAGGAATTCAAAATGTGAATAAAGAATTTGAAAGCAAATTCAACGAACTGAAACAAGAATACGATAAACTAATAGCAGAATTTCAGTGGAACGAATTGGTGTATAACGCCAAATTCTCTTTCGAACCTGTTGTTGGCGAAATATATCACATGTATATTGGCGATGATCACATTCATTTTTTGTCCCTGATTGCTCCAAACGAATGGAACAAAGAATATATTGCAACATTCAGATTAAACAGCGACAAAAAATGGATTTTATTAGAGCAAGATGAAAAAGTATCATTCTAAAAATTAAACTTAAAACTTACTAACTCCACTTTTATAAAATCTCATTTTTTTTTCAGATTTTATACTATAAAAAAATATAATGAAAAAACACTTTTCCTTCGAATCGATTACAGAAATGCCCAAACATCAAAAAACTCATTTTATTAATAGCTTGGGAGGCTTCAAAAGTGTCTCTCTACTGGGAACAAAAAATAATTTAGGAACAACAAACTTGGCGATTTTTAGTTCTATTTTTCATATTGGAGCAAATCCTCCTCTAATTGCATTGATTTTTAGACCCAGTCCTCCTGAGCGTGATACGCTGCGAAATATTTTAGAAACGGGCTTTTATACCATAAATCATATCAATGAATCTATATACAAACAAGCACATCAAACTTCGGCTAGATATGATGATAGCATTTCTGAATTTGAGGCAACTGGATTACAAGCAGAATTCAAAAATAATTTTCCAGCTCCTTTTGTAAAAGAAAGTAACATTCAAATAGGTGTTGAATTTAAAGAAAGAATTGATATTACGATAAATAACACCATTATGATAATTGGTCAAATCAAAGAAGTGTATGTTCCAGAAGAAAGTATTGGCGAAGACGGATTTATAGACTTAGAAAAAGCAAATACAGTTACTTGTTCTGGACTAGATTGCTATCACACAACCGTAAAGTTGGACAGACTTAGTTATGCAAAACCAAATCTAGAAATCACATCACTACTCTAAATTTTGAAAAAAGAAACCATCAATATTGTTTGGTTCAAGCGGGACTTGCGTTTTACGGATAACGAAGCACTATTTCACGCACATCAATCAGGTTTGCCTTTATTATTGGTTTATTGCTTTGAACCATCGGTTATGAATTACGATGATGCCGACACAAGACATTGGCGATTTATTTACGAATCGATTCAAGATTTGCAACGAAAACTAAATGTTTCAAATACCAAAATTTATTTTTTTTACAACGAAACAGAAACCGTTTTTTCAAAATTATTGCAACATTTCGATATTAAAACCGTCTTTTCGCATCAAGAAATTGGCAACAAAATCACCTTCGATCGCGATATTGCAATGCAAGAATTTTTTCAAAAAAACAAAATCATTTGGGAAGAATTTCAAATGCACGGCGTAATCAGGAAACTCAAATCCAGACAAGATTGGGACAAACGCTGGGAAGCTGTAATGCGTGATACTCCAAAAACCATTAAAGAATCAGAGTTGAATTTAATTTCATTAGACAATGATTTTTACAATAATATCAAAGGCGAAACTTTGCCAAATGAAATCACGACGCCTAACAAAAATTTTCAGCAGGGCGGCGAAAATTTAGCTTGGCGGTATCTAGACAGTTTTGTAAAAGAACGTTACGTTAATTATAGCAAACACATTTCAAAACC
>NZ_JBJXDQ010000112.1:0-3305 GCF_046155325.1 Flavobacterium sp. | reverse complement strand
ACTATAATGAAATTAAAAAAGCAATATTCTCATATTAGAATATTGCTTTTAATGAAAATATAATGTGAAAAATTTATTTAATACAGAATAATCCCTTGGGTTTATTGGGAATTTGATTAAAACGTTCTGTACATTCATCAATAATAGCCAATGCTTCCACCAAATCTCCCCAGCCTTCAACATCAACTATTTTGTTTTCAAGATCCTTATACACTTGAAAGAAATGTTCGATTTCTTTTAATAAATGCGGATTTATATCCGACAAATTGTTTAATGAATTCCATATTGGGTCCGAAACAGGTACGCAGATTATTTTATCATCTGGTCCTTTGTCGTCTGCCATGTGAAAAACACCAATAGGCTTTACTTCCATAACACAACCTGGAAAAGTGGGTTCGTTTATTAATACCAACACATCTAATGGATCACCATCCATAGCTAACGTTTCAGGGAAAAAACCATAGTCAGCTGGATACATCATAGAGGAGAATAACATTCTATCGAAACGTATTCTTTTTATTTCGAAGTCATATTCGTACTTATTTCTACTTCCTCTAGGTATTTCGATCAATACATCGAAAGTATTTATTTTGTCTGCTGCCATGTTTATATTTTTTCTAATTTATGATTGCAAACTTAGATAATACTTATCTTTTTTCAATGAAAAAATTATGTTATCTATGTTATTAAACTGTGACGAAAATGTCTGAATTTAAAAATAAAATCCAAACGAACCTTTCACGGTAAAATTTGGCGATTCTGGTAGGTTTCTGTAATTTCCCCTCCAGCTAAAATCGATCCTTAAAACTTTAAAAATATTTCCAATTCCTGCGCTATATTCAAAATAGGGCTTTTCGGGTGCTTTATAAATTAAACCAGAAGCGTTAATGGCTTTATTGGCGTCGGAAATAGTTCCGTAAACGGCTTTAACAGCTATTATTTCTCTCCAATTGAATTTTCGCATAAAGGGTATTCTCGAAAAAAAACGTCCATTAAAATTGTGATTCCACTGTAAAGTAGCGTACTCATCGGTTACAAATTCATAGAAATTCAAATTATTAAAGGTATTATCTATCGAAAAATAAGTTTGATTTCCTGGAATAACACTCATTAAACCCAAAGGTATTGTTCCAAAAGTTTTTCCTAACTCTACAATAACATTCGAACGCCCTAATGGCCCAATAATTATGGGTTGCTTGTAGTGCAATTGGAACTTTTCATATTTAAAATCACTATTAAAAAACCCTTTAAATCCGTGGCTATAATTAACAAAAAATCGACTGTAGGGACTGTCGGCAAAATCTCTTTCAACTCCATAACCAATTGTTTTTCGATTGGGTGTGTATTCTATTTGTAAATTGAATTCGGATTGTTTCACATCACTTCTTTTAACTGTATTGAGAGCATCTGTGTAATAATCTAAGCTAAAACTGGATGAAGCAGATACTAATGTTCGGTAGGAAAACCCGGTTTGAAAAGTCAAATTCTTAACAGTCTCGATTTCTGCTGCAATGTTACTAAGATTTATATTAGTCAATTTTCCGTTGCTACCCGTTGTAAATAATGCCGAGGAAGCATAGCTACGCCCCAAAATATCGTTGGTACTGGTTAGACTTGCGCCTATTTGCTCCACATCTCTTCGGTTTCCACCAGATATAATAATTCGGTTTTCTTTATTAATCATCCATTTGCCCGATAGTCCGTATTTGAATTTATTATCATCAAAACCATAAGCTGTATAGCCTTGTAAACGCCATGTATCGTTAGGTCCAAAATAAGTTCTTCCTCCTACTCGTAATCGAATTCCTTCGACATCATTTATACCAAAGGAGGAGAAAATAGGTCCAAAATCGAAATGCCCAAACTGAACATAACCACTTCCTAAAATAGAAACCAAATTATACAATTGCTTGAATTTTTTGACGGTTTTAAGGGTGTCAAGCATTTTATACACTCCCAATTCGTCTTTACTTAGGTTTTCGAATCGGTTTTCACTCCAATATTCGTCTGATTTTTTATAAATTTCATCATCTTTGTAATTGACTTCTTCTTTGTAAAAAATAGCTGGTTTTTCTTTGTTGAATTGGTGATTTTGATAAAAAGTGGTTCGTTTGCCATACACTCCTTTTGATTTTTCTTTTTTATTCAAAGCAAAATCAGACATCATGTGATCTTTGGTTAACAAGAAAACCGAATCATTCATCACTTCGAATTCCTGTTCGATATAAATTTCTTTTACCCAGTTTATATTGGCACTTTTGGTTACCGCCATATTAATTTTTTTGATGGCAAAAGTGGTGTCGTTTACCCAAAAATCGCCTTTGAAAGTCAATTCATTTTTTCGCCTTGGATAAAACAGAATGTTGTAACACCACTTATTATCTACAAAAGAGCTGTCTCTTAAAACATAATTGTACACATCGACTCCTGTTTTTGATAATGGACTGGTAAAACTTTTATCAAAAAAATTAAGATGGTTGTTGTAGATATCGTATTCGGAATACAAATCTTTTACAAAAGATAAAATTTGTTGGTTATCGCCAAAACCCGAGTTTTTATTGGCTTTTAGTTTTTCTTTTCTCTTATCCAATTTATTGTCCCCGTAAACATCAGCCAAGGATTCGTTGATAAAAATTGGCAAATAGGTTTTTCCAGTAATGTCTGAAGTGTCTACTTGTTTAAAAACAAATTCCATTCCTTTGAAAATCTTATTTTTCATGAAAGCACTATCAATAGTGTTCATGTCAAATTCTACTTTTTCATATTTCTCCATTTGATATTGGTCAAATAATCGCAAACCGTTTTTGCGTTTTCTTTCCCAAATTTTCCGAAGAATATCTAGTGCAGGATTTTTCTTTTTGGAAGTTTTTCCAGAAAAAACAACTACTTCTTTCAGGTTTTCTACTTCATTTAACTGAATCACAAAATTGTAGTTTACCAATTTCTCTAGTGTAATTTCCTTGTCAGAAAACCCTATCGAAGCAACTATCAACTCCGTATAATTTTTGGCTGATTCCAAATAAAAATGTCCATCTTCATTTGCAACTACTCCTTCATTCGACCCTTTGAAGACTACGTTTGCAAAAGGGATTGGCTGTTTAGCCTTGTCTACTATAACTCCGCTTACTTTGGTTTGTGCAAAAAACGGGCTAACTACAAATAGAAAAAGTATCGAAAAGAAGGTATTGTTTTTCATAAGAAAAAAAAACTTCATCAGGTAAATCATGATGAAGTTTCAAATATAAATTAATTAATTGTTAACCGTAAACGAATAATTGTTAATTAACAATTGATTATTATTTCTT
>NZ_JBJXDQ010000111.1:0-11339 GCF_046155325.1 Flavobacterium sp. | reverse complement strand
GACCTGAAGCACCTTTTGTTAAATTATCAATAACAGAAGTGATTAAAAGCCGGTTTCCTTTTTTCATTAAACTGATAATACACTTGTTAGTTTGTACCACTTGTTTCATATTAATAGCTGTGGTTGTAACGGTTACAAAGGGTTGGTCTTTGTAAAACGCTTCGTATTTAACTACAATATCTTCTAAACTCTCTTCGATAGTTGTGTACAAAGTGGCGAAAATTCCTCTTGCAAAATCACCTCTATTCGGTACAAAAATCAATTCGTTTTTATAGGCAGTTTGCAACTGATTCACACTTTGGTTTATTTCACCTAAATGTTGATGATCGAAAGCTTTATAATGCGACATATTATTTGATCTCCAACTGAAATGCGTGGTTTCCGAAGGTGTAACTCCAGCTCCTGTACTTCCTGTTGTAGCATTGATATGTACATCGGTTGATAATAAATTATGCTTTGCCAAGGGCAATAACGCGAGTTGAATTGCTGTTGCAAAACAACCTGGATTAGCGATGAATTGAGCGTTTTTAATTTCCGATTTATTCAATTCCGGTAATCCATAAACGAATGATTTTCCACCGAAACTCTGATCTTTTGTCAATCTGAAATCATTTCCTAAATCGATGATTTTGGTGGTATCCGAAAACTGATTTTGTTCTAAAAATGCTTTGGATTTTCCATGACCTAAGCATAAAAAAACAAGATTCACATTGGGATTCACGGTGTTTGTAAAATTCATTTCGATATCTCCCAACAAATCGTGGTGCGCTACCGAAAGTAGTTTTCCAGCATTTGTAGTGCTGTACACAAAATCGATTTTGGCATTGGGGTGAAACATCAATATTCTGATGAGTTCGCCAGCCGTATAACCTGAGCCGCCAATAATACCAATATTAATCATAATTTTAAATTTTTTATTATTTCCTACAAGGTTTTTTTTAACCTTGTAGATATGTTTTAGATTATTTAAATACCTACAAGGTCAAAAAAAAGACCTTGCAGGATGACAATCTAAAATTCTTCAAAAATTCCCAATATTTCCTCTTTAGCCCCGATAGAAGTGAAAATCCTTTTTGGGCTGGGGTTCAGCCCGAAAAGATTGTAACGAATAGCGGGAATAATGTTTCTGAAAAAGCAAAATGTTTCTGCTCCTTTAAAAAAAATTAATCATAACTCAAATGATTTACAGATGAAAATATGTTTTGTGCATTCCCTAAAATCTTTATAAACCCTTTGGCATCGTCTGATGTCCAAGCATTGTTCATTTCGCCGTATTGACCAAAACTGGTATTCATCAAATCATTTTTCGATTCGATGCCGTCCAATGAAAAATGATACGGTTTTAAGGAAACAGTTACTGTTCCGTTAACGGTTTCTTGAGTAGATTCTAAGAATGTTTCGATATTTCTCATTACAGGATCCAAAAATTGACCTTCGTGAAACAACATTCCGTACCAGTTTCCTAATTGTTCTTTCCAATATTGTTGCCATTTTCCAAGCGTGTGTTTCTCTAACAAATGGTGCGCTTTGATAATAATTAAAGGCGCAGCAGCCTCAAAACCAACTCTTCCTTTGATGCCGATAATGGTATCGCCTACGTGAATATCTCTACCAATCGCATAAGCGTTTGCTAGCTTTTCAAGCGTTACAATATTATTTGAGGGCTTGTCTTTTTTACCATTAACAGCAACTAATTCTCCTTTTTCAAATTCTAAAGTTACTTTCTCTTCGCCTTCTTTTGTTAATTGCGATGGGTAGGCTTCACTTGGCAAAGAAAGTCCCGAAGTTAGTGTTTCTTTGCCACCAACGCTTGTTCCCCATAATCCTTTGTTGATTGAATATTGTGCTTTTTCCCAAGAATAATGCACGCCATTTTTGGCTAAATAATCCACTTCTTCCTGACGCGATAATTTCAAGTCACGAATAGGAGTGATGATTTCGATTTCAGGAGCGATGGTTTGGAAAATTAAATCAAAACGAATTTGGTCATTTCCAGCACCTGTACTTCCGTGAGCAATTGCAGTTGCACCAACAGCCTTAGCATATTTTATAGCTTCAATTGCTTGAAAAACACGTTCTGCACTTACAGATAATGGATAAGTGTTATTTTTTAATACGTTTCCATAGATTAAATATTTGATCGCTTTGTCATAATATTTATCTACTATGGTCAGGTTGGCATGTTTGGCGCTTCCTAATTCATAGGCTCTTTCTTCGATTGCGTTTAATTCGGCATCATCAAAACCCCCTGTGTTGATTAATACAGTATGAACTTCGAACCCTTTTTCGTTTTTCAAATATTTAAGGCAATAGGAGGTATCTAATCCTCCGCTGTAGGCTAATACTACTTTTTTCATGATTGGTTTTTTTCCTCCCCCCGTCCCCCTCCTAAGGAGGGGAAGCCGAAACTGGCAAAGGGGAATTTATATTTAATTTAATAATTTGTAACTTTTTTTTCGTTTCTCGACTCCCTCTCCTTCGGTGAGGGTTGGGGAGGGGATTATTTTTGTAAAAATAATGCTTCTTTTATTGCTTTTAATCTGTTCCAAATCCGAATATTAAAGGGATGTTTAGGAGGGTCTTTTGGTTTTTCTTTTGGATTATAAAGCATTCCTGTGCATAAACACATTTTGTTGTCTTTGCTTTTTAGAATTTCATAATTGGTACAGGTTTGGCATCCTTTCCAAAAACTAGGATCTGTTGTGAGCTCTGAAAATGTTACTGGTTTGTATCCTAAATCGGAGTTAATTTTCATTACTGCTAGTCCTGTAGTAATTCCAAATACTTTGGCTTCGGGATATTTTTTTAAAGAATATTCAAATACAAATGATTTAATTTTCTTTGCCAATCCTAAGTTTCTATAATCTGGATGAACAATTAATCCAGAATGAGCAACAAACTTACCATGTTGCCAACTTTCTATGTAGCAGAAACCAGCAAATTTACCATTATCTAAAGCGATAACAGCGTCTTTTTGCTCCATCTTTTTTTTGATGTATTCTGGTGTTCTTTTTGCAATACCAGTACCTCTCTCTTTAGCAGAGGTCTCAATGGTGTCGCATATTTCTTGTGAATATTTATAATGCTCTTCGCTTGTTGTTACAATAGATATCTTCATTTCAAAAGTTGAAGTTTAGTTTTGTGAAAAAAATTAAAATAATGTTATTTTCAGGATAAAATAATCCAATGAATGATAGAAATAATTTCAAAATGATAAAAATGAAAAATGAATAAAAATAAACAAACACTTGATTGAAAACTATAGTAATAGTGTCCGTACTTCGGGCGAAGTTACAGGTTTGTTTGTCCGTGTGAAAGAAGTTATATGTAAACTTGTTTTATTCATCGAAGCAAATTTAATATTATTTTATTTAAAAACATCAATTTTGAGTTATAAAAACTAAAAAAAGGAAATTACTTATATTTAAACTATTGATTATAAGTTATTTAAATATTTTTTTAGATGCCAATATATTAAATAAAATACAATTTTTGTTTACAAAAATTAAACGGCATCAATATTTACTGGTAAAACGCCATGTAAATCTGAAATTTCAATCAATTGATTTGCTGCTACTTCTTGAAACTCAATGAAATCTTGGTACACTTGAATAATTCCTGCTGCTAATTGTATTTTTGGAATTATTTGAAGAACATACGGATTTCCAAAAACATATATCACACATTTTTTGGATTCAAATAAACGATCTAATATTTTTAAAACTGAGTCTTCTATACCGAAATTTTCAAGTGGCTTTGCTTTTGGTACAAAAAGTGCGATTATTAAAGTCTCATAATTAACTAGTTTTTCTTCTATATCAACTATCGAATCATCAAACAATAGCTTGTATTCAGGAGATGATAGTTTAGTTGATAAAGTTTTGAAAAAAGCATTATCAGTATTTTTATAAATACTTAGTTTAGCAAGCTTATTATTTTTTTTTGCTTCAAAAACTATTGAATTATTTTTATTCCCTTTGATTTTTGTAATACAGTTTTTAGCAATTTCACGATTTAAATAAATGGTTTTATTGATGTCAAAACTCCCAGTAGGACTATGATTATCGGAAAGAATTCCAACTTTATTTTTAGATTTTTGTATGCGGATATAGCTGGTTTCAATTCTTTCGGGAGTAGCATTTTTTAGTATTTTTTGTATTCCTTCGGCAACATTTTCGGCAAAACATAAAACATCATTTCCAGCATTAAATGCTTCCCATTCTAATTGTCCTTTTTTGTCATACAATTTCGAAACACTATGCATGTTTAAAGCATCGGAGATAACTAAGCCTTCATATCCTAATTGATTTCTAAGTAGGTCTTCAATTATTGATTTCGATAGTGTAGCCGAAATGTTTTGTCCGTCATTTAAAGCAGGAACTGCTAAATGTCCAATCATGATAGAATCTACATTTTGCTCGATTCCTTTAATAAAGGGCACTAATTCGTTAGACAATAATTGATCAAGATTTTCTTCTAATATAGGTAAGCCTAGATGTGAATCGACATTTGTGTTTCCATGTCCTGGAAAATGTTTTAAACAACCTAAAACACCAACATCACTCATTCCACGTAAATATTCTAAAGCATAATCAGCTACTTTTTCTTTATTTTCTCCAAATGATCGGTAACCAATAACCGGATTATTAGGGTTGTTGTTTATGTCTGCCAAAGGGGCTAAATTATAATGTATTCCAGCCGATTTTAAGTCTAACCCAATTTGTTTTCCAACTTCATAAATTAGGCTTTTCTTATCATTTGGTAATGCGCCAAGAGTTATGGCATAAGGATATTGAGGTGTTTTTTCCACCCGCATTGCTAAACCCCATTCAGCGTCAATACTCATTAGTAGTGGAGTAGAAGCACATTTTTGATAGCGAACTATTAATTCTTTTAATCGTTCATAACTATCATCATTAAAGATTATTTTTTTCTTGGTTTCATAATTCGTTGCAGCACTAGCTCTACTATGAAAAAAAGTTAATCCGCCAATATTAAATTCCCGAATTAAGCGTTCCGTTTTCTGAATATTTTCTTCACTATCGTTGATAAAAACGGCTGGAAAAAAGAATTGTCCAATTTTTTGTTCTAAAGTCATTATGTATTATTCAAACAGTTATTGCTTTTTAATTCGCCCACCAATAAAGACAAATATAGCATAGTTTTATCCAAATATTAAAAAAACTAAGCTTTCAAAGATTATAATTCTATTAATATTTTAAATAAAAATAGTCATAAAACAAAGGTTTTCAGATGAGTCGAATGTTAAAAAATATTTTTTTAGCTGATTTATTTGTTTTTTAAAATAAAATAGTCTTAAATTTGAAAAATTATAATTAAACAAAAAAACATTAGCCTATAATATAGAACTACTTTTTAGAAAAATCGCTCCGAATTTTATTAAAAACTAAAAGTATGACTATGGCTAATTTACAAATCCCAGATTCTGTATTGGTAATTAATTATGTTAACGGTGATGAAAACGCCTTAACCAACTTGATCAACAGACACCAATCAAAAATTTTCGGTTTTATCTATTCCAAAATCTCCGACAGGGATATTTCGAATGATATTTTTCAAGACACTTTTATTAAGGTGATTAAAACCTTAAAATCAAACTCTTATAACGAAGAAGGTAAATTTCTTCCATGGGTGATGCGTATCGCTCACAATCTAATCATTGATCATTTTAGAAGAAATAAAAAGATGCCAATGTACAGAGAAACGGAAGAATTTTCTATTTTTTCGATTATGTCTGATGATTCACCTTCCATTGAAAATAAAATCATTCGTGATCAAGTTGAAACTGATCTGAAAAAGCTTATTGAAGAGTTACCTGAAGATCAAAAAGAAGTATTGATGATGCGAATGTATCAAGATATGAGTTTCAAAGAAATATCAGAAATTACAGGGGTTAGCATTAATACAGCCTTAGGTAGAATGCGGTATGCTTTGATGAACATGAGAAAAATTATTGATAAACATCAGATAATTTTAACGAATTAATACTAAATCGTAAATTCATGCGTTGTATAATAAATTAATCCTTTATTATTCAATATGGCAAAAATTTACTCTAAAAAAACATTAGTTACTAATTTGATGAAACCAAAAAAAGAAACTATTTCTTTTTTATTAAATTACTCCAAAGCCTTGAGCATTATAAAAGGTAATACAATGAGTTTCGAAATTATAGCTAATTAGAAAAAGTCCCGATAAATTATCGGGACTTTTTTTTATAATAATCCTCCAATATTGATTTTCTCCCAATGGTTTTGGTGATTATATCTTTCTCTAAATCCCAAGCTCGCGCTGGAGAATATTCACGACCATACCAAATGATTTGAAGATGCAAATCGTTCCATGTTTCCTCAGGGAAAATGCGTTTTGCATCTTTTTCGGTTTGTACAACATTTTTCCCGTTGGTCAAATTCCACCGATACATTAATCGATGAATGTGCGTGTCAACAGGAAACGTAGGGAATCCAAAGGCTTGCGACATGACCACACTTGCCGTTTTATGACCCACGGCAGGTAATTCTTCTAGACTTTCAAAACTTTGAGGGACATTACCTCCATGTTTATCAATCAAGATATGAGACAAACCATGAATTCCTTTTGATTTCATGGGCGATAAACCACAGGGCTTAATGATTTCTCTAATTTCTTCGACAGTCATTTTTATCATATCATACGGATTGTCGGCTTTGGCAAAAAGCAAAGGCGTAATCTGATTGACACGAACATCGGTACATTGTGCCGAAAGCAAAACGGCAATCAATAAAGAGTAAGGATCTTTGTGGTCTAAGGGAATTGGTATTTCGGGATACAATTCTTTTAACGTATTTATAACAAACGTTATACGCTCTTGTTTGGTCATTTTAGCTTATTTTTGAAGCGTAAAGAAATGAAATTTCAATGGCAATGTCAATATCAATTTCAATAGCAATGACAAATTCTGAAATTTAACTTCTAATCTCTAACTTCTAAAATCTTAAATAAGAATGACAACTTTAATAAAAGGCGATAAAGCTCCCAATTTTTCGGGATTAGACCAAGATGGTAATCGTCATCAATTATCCGATTATGCAGGAAAAAAATTAGTAATTTTCTTTTATCCCAAAGCAAATACACCAGGTTGTACCGCAGAAGCCTGTGATTTGAGAGATAATTTCGAGCATTTTAAGGCTAATAATTATGGGCTTTTAGGTGTAAGTGCAGATTCGCAAAGAGCTCAAGCTAAATTTAAAGAAAAATATGAATTTCCATTTTCTCTTCTAGCCGATGAAGATAAATCAATAGCTACAGCCTACGGCGTTTGGGGACTTAAAAACTTTATGGGAAAAGAGTATGAAGGTATTTACAGAACCACTTTTGTCATCGATGAAAACGGGAATCTAGACAAAGTAATTACAGATGTAAAAACTAAAGCCCACGCTAAGCAAATTTTGAAGTAATTACTAGTTCAAATAATAGAAAAAAGCCAAGAAAACATATTTTTTTCTTGGCGTTTTTGTTGAATATAACTTTTGAATCTGCTCTTCGATTCTGATAGCTATCGGAACCCGACTTCGTAACCAAACATATAACTAAAAATACCTTTTAACAACTTATTTTTTACCAGTTGGAATGGCTACGAAGTCGGGAGACTTCGCAGAGCAAGCTACTTTTTTAAGAACACTTTGATTAGCGGGTACGTACCGTAATCTGGGCCGTCTTTTCCTTGCTGCTCTTCTTCAAAAATACGTTTGCCAATAAGCCAATATATTAATGTTCTTTGTTTGTTAACAGCTCTTATTGCAGTGTATTTAGCACCTGTAATAATAGATTTGATTTTGCTAATAATGGATTGATTAATGAGTATTTTGAGGTTTAAAAAAACGTTAAACGGTATAACGTACAAACCTAGTAAAAGCAACGGAATGTAAAAGGATGAAATTGAAAAAGGATAGGCAGGATAACCAAAAAACGTAAGAAAGACATTTAAGTTTTTTTATAAAATAAAAAACAGATTTATATGACTGTTTGAGTGCAAAATAGAACGACTACTTTATTAATTTACTTTGTTTTGTTATGATGTTTCTCGATTGTTTGAGAGTAAAAAAAACAAAAAATGTTTATGCTGTTTTTTGGTTACCCTAGCTACTCAAAATACCCCAAAAAGTTAGACACTATTTGGGGTATTTTTATGAAAAAAAAGTAAAGTACGATTACGCTTTTTAGTTAGAATGTGTAGCATTAGATTTAAACCCAAAGAGATTTTTTTTCTTGATGATTTCGGCAACTCCAGAAGGCAACATCGTTTCCCACCCCATTTTATTAGAACCAATCATTTTTAACACTTCGCGAGAGAACACCTTTAAAGTTTCAGGATTGTAATCGGTTATGTCCACTACTTTTCCGTTAAACTTGAAGAACTTATACAGTTCCTTAGTTCGAGGATGTACTTTCAAATTTTCAGAATTCAGAATATCCCCATTTTCGTCAATCATAGGATACAAATACACTTTCATGTCTCGGTAAAATAATTTTCCGAAAGCTTCAAGAATTCCACCACTCAAATGGCGATAGTACTTTTCGTCAAAAATATCGACTAAATTGTTTACGCCCATTACCAATCCCATACGGGCTTTGGTATAGTTCGAGAAATATTCGACCACTTTATAATATTCCTGAAAATTAGAAATCATTACCGTTTGACCCAATGAGCATAGCAATTCCGCTCTGTCCATGAAATCTCTTTCGTCTATTTCGCCATCAGACCTTAAATTGGATAGTGTAATTTCAAAAATAACCAAGGTGTTTGCTTCATCTACTTTATTTTCTTGCAAAAACATTTTTAGTGATTCTTTATACATGTCCATATTTACTTGAGTTACAGGACGGAAACTTCCTCTCAAAGTAAGAATGTTTTTTTTATATAAAATAGCGGCTGGTAAAACGTTTCTTGCTTTTGGGTCGAAAATCACTGCATCGGTCATGCCGTTTTTCACGAGTTGTAAACTCATTAAGCGGTTGTCAACATCCTTAAAACAAGGGCCAGAGAAATTGATGGTGTCAATTTCTAATTGGTCTTTGTCAAGATGATCGTATAAATAGCGTAGAAATTTTTTTGGGTCATTGTATTTATAATAGGCTCCGTAGATTAAGTTGACCCCAAGAATGCCCAGTGTTTCTTGTTGCAAACGCACATCGGTTTCCTTAAAACGAATGTGTAGAATAATATCGTTATAGTCTTCATTGGGTTCAATTTGATATCGGATTCCTACCCAACCGTGACCTTTGAATTGTTTGGCAAAATCTATAGTAGCCACCGTATTGGCATAACTAAAAAACATTTTGTGTGGATGTTTGGCACGACTTAATCTTTTTTCGATCAAATTTACTTCGTGCGAAAGCATTTTTTTAACTCTGCTCTCGGTAACATAGCGACCATCGGCCTCGATACCATAAATTACATCACTAAAATCTTTGTCATAAGCCGAAGTTGCTTTTGCAATTGTACCCGAAGAACCACCGGCTCTAAAGAAATGCCGAACCGTTTCTTGTCCTGCACCAATTTCGGCAAAGGTTCCGTAAATATTTTCGTTTAAATTAATACGAAGTGCTTTGTCTTTTATAGAAGGAATTTGAGCTATGACTTTGTCACCTTTCAGTTTTATTTCTGTATCCATAAATTGTATTAAAAGGTATAATTAAAACAAAGTTACTTAATATAGGTTTCTAATGAAAGGGAATTAATCCTATTTTTGTAAAATATTTATAATAAATCATTCTAAATGAATTTATATTTTTTAGGAACAGGAACTTCTCAAGGAATCCCGGTAATTGGTAGTCATCATTCGGTTTGTCAAAGTGCAGATCAAAGGGATAAAAGACTCCGAGTTTCGATTATGATTTCATGGGAAGAGTACATTTTCGTAATAGATTGTGGTCCTGATTTTAGACAGCAAATGTTGGCTTCCAATTGTCAAAGAATAGACGGAATTTTATTTACTCACGAACATTCCGATCATACTGCTGGTCTGGATGATATTCGCCCATTTAATTATAGACAAGGCGACATTCCTGTTTTTGCACATCAACGGGTAATTATTAATTTAAAAAAGAGGTTTGATTATATATTTGAAACGTCGAATAAATATCCAGGAGCACCTTCGGTTCAGACTTTTGAAGTAGTCAATAATCAGCCATTTGCTGTTGGAAATAAAACAGCTATTCCAATCAATGTCATGCATGGCAAACTTCAAGTTTTTGGTTACCGGATTGATGATTTTGCTTATTTGACTGATGTAAAAACGATTGAGGAAGATGAAATTAATAAATTGAAAAACCTTAAAGTTTTAGTGGTTAATGCTTTAAGGGAAGAGTCTCATCATTCTCATTTTAATTTACAAGAAGCTTTAGACTTTGTTAATGTAGTTAAACCTCAAAAAGCCTATCTTACTCATATTAGCCATATTTTAGGTTTCCATGAGGATGTGCAACAAAAACTCCCAGCAAACGTTTATTTAGCGTATGATAATTTGCAAATTAAATTTTAAATCAAACAAATGAAAAAATCACTATTTATCTATCTATTTATTCTAGGTTTTCTTTTTAACGTTTTTACCTATATGTATTTTAGTAAACAATTGGCTTTTGAAAAAGACAGGTTTGTTAAAATGGAGGCGAATCTAAAAAGCAAATATGAAACTATCAATATTAAACTTACGGATGCCAATTATTTTACTTTAGAAAATAATGAAAATGCCCAAAATTATTTCAATCCTGATAACGCTACAAAAACGATTCAATTTGAGAAATTAATTCCTGTTGTAACCGAAAAGCTATTGGATTTGAATGTGAATCCCAAAGGGAATCCTTACATTGGACAAGATAAAATTGGCGCCAATAAATTCATTATCAATAAAGTACGAATACTGAATCACCGCTGGATTATTGCTGATTTTAGTGATGGTGACTATTGGGGTGAAGTATTATTAAAATATTTTATCAACGAAGACGAAACAGTTTCGTTTGAGACAATACAGTCTTTGTTATACCACAAATAGGAGTGTTCAGATTTCAGTCCCGAAGCTTCGGGATCAGATTTCAGATTTCAGATTAAGAATGTTAAACATTTATGTATAAAAAAAGCGAAAACATCTAGATTCCTCAGTAGGTTTTCGTTTTTTTGCTAACTGCTAACTGCTAACTGCTAACTGCTAACTGCTAACTGCTAACCGCTAACTGCTAACTGCTAACTGCTAACTGCTAACTGCTAACTGCTAACTGCTAACTGCTAACTGCTAACTGCTAACTGCTAACTGCTAACTGCTAACTGCTAACTGCTAACT
>NZ_JBJXDQ010000110.1:0-4537 GCF_046155325.1 Flavobacterium sp. | reverse complement strand
TCTTGACTAAATCTTTATAGGTCTTTTGGTCTTCAGTATCACTCGGATTCATAGGCACTAAATCCATTCCGCAAATAGGACACGAACCCGGACTATCTTTGATAACTTCGGGATGCATCGGGCAAGTGTACATCGTTTTGCTAGCCGTCAAATCAGGTGATTTGACTAAATCCATTCCACAAACGGGACAATCTCCAGCTTTATCGTATACTTTTTCGCCTTCACAATGCATTGGGCAATAGTATTTGCCATTAGCATTATTTGGTGCTTTTATTTCTTGTTTATGGCTAAGGGAATGAGTAGCGCAACACGATTTTTCTGCTGGTTTGTTGCTAGAATCCGTGTGATTATCTAAGGCAATGGTATATTTTCCTGCAGCAAACAATACATCATGTAATTGCATTACTGGGATATGTTTTTCCATGATGATGGTCGCGATGGGTGGTTCCAATGTAACGCTCGCTTGAACACCTTCAATTGTATTCAATGCTTTTTCGACTTTGGTGCGGCAGCCATCGCAAGTCATTCCGGTAATCGTGTAAGTTTGTGTCATTTTTTAATTTAGTAAATAATCTAAACTAAGCCTGTTAAATTCATAACAAGTTCAGTACATTTTTCTTACCCAAAATTATTTGCTTTATTTCGCTTTTTCAGGAACTGGCTCTGTTAAAGGCATTCCACATTTAGAACATTTGCTGTTTAATTTGCCTTGAATTTCGGGGTGCATTGGACAAGAATAAATAGTAGAAACATCTTTTTTATCCGTTTTTCTTTCTGTCAACGCCATTCCACATTTTGAGCAATTATCACCTTTCATTCCCGTAATTTCAGGGTGCATCGGACAAGCGTATGTTTTCATATCCGTATCTCCATTCATCATTTCTGATCCATTGTTCATCATATGTGTATCAACCGTTCCTTGTTCTACTCCTTTTTTATTGCAGGAAATAGTTACTAAATTAAAACTACAATTGTTAAAATTATTTTTTTCATTTTTTTTCATTTTTAAAAACAATACCAAATGCTTTTTAATAAACATTTAGTATTGAATTGATTACTATTTACATTTTGCAAGCTTCTGCACATTTTTTGCAAGCATCGGCGCATTTTTTACAACATTCCATATCGTGTTTGCTGCATTCGTTGGCGGAATCTTCACAACATTGAACGCATAATGCACAAAGTGCATCGGCAAATTTTGAACCTCTAGCGCACAACCTTGCACAAAGAGCACAAATGTCGGCGCAATCGCGACACAATTTCACAAATTCTAAATGGTCTTTTACTGTTAAACACCTCTCAGCACATTTTTCACATTCAATCATACAGGCTAGGCACGCTTAGATACTTACTTGAATATTTTTCATTTTATGACTTTATTATTTGTAGATTAATTTCTACAAGTAAAAGTATAATGAGTTTATATCTATAATGTTACAGATTTATTTATTTAAGTTGTATAATTCATATAAAATTTATTTTATTACATTAAAAAAATTGTATTCCAGATTAAAGTAAAACCCATTTGGAGCTGTTCGCAACATTGAACTTTCTAACTCTTGTCGGTAAGCCAAATCTAAACGGGCCTGGCTGTTAAAAATAAATTGTATGGCAGGTACTATATCAAGATAGGATTTACCGTCTTCGTTTATTGTTTGTCCGACAAATTCAACCATCAAATTGATGTTAGTTTGCTTGAAACTGGTATACTTTTTGGGTACATTAATTTACCAAAGGACAAGGTGTAATTCGTAGCATTATCCCCAAAATCATCCGGGAAAGGATAGTTGGGTTTATTGTCAAATGCTTTTTCAAAACTAATTGATGCACTGATGGCTACTTTTTTTATCAATTTAGTAGCAATTATACCCGTTTCAAAACCAGAATTGTGACCTAAAATTTCTATTTGTTCCTGATGAATATCCGAATTATTGAAACTATATCTTCCAAAAGCTGCTAATCTAAAATGGCTGTTTAAATCATCTGTCGAGTAAAAACGGTATTTGGTATAAAAACTACCGCCTTCGGTTACCAGCTGATTACTTCGATTACTCACAAAAGCAGAAGCTCTTAACATCAGGTTTTTATTTAAACCATAAGCTACTTCGGGCATTAAATGATAGTTATAACCTGATATAAACTCTTCTTTAAACAACGATTGTGATATGCGAACGCTCAGCGTATTTGCAGGAATATTACTAGCAGGATCAGTAACTACAAAAAGTTCTTGACTGTAATTTTTTTGAAATACAAACACAAAAAAAAGAATAACTACTTTTCTCATTAGTTGATAATTTTAATATGAAAATCATCGTCGTTATTTGAGGCATAGGTTTCAACATTTTTGAACGACTTGGATAATTTTTTAAATTCTTTTTCTGTTACATACCCTTTGTCTAAAACTTGAAAAGTAACTTGATCTGAATCTATAGTTTTAGTGTCCACCAAAATATATTTTTCGTTTTTAATAAAACTTGATTTTGATGTAAGTGCCAATGAGCCAATAAAAAAACCTGCTTTTTCAACGCTTTCTTTAAAAGTTTTCGGGCTAATAGAAGCATTTTCTTTTAGCGTAACCGTAAAAGTATTGGTATTCAAATCGGTTTCGACTTTTGCCACTTCAGGCAATGCTTTTAATTGTTTGTTTATGGCATTGGAACACACAGAACAGGTTAAACCGGTCGCTCTAATTTCTGCTTTTGAAATTTGTGCATTTGCATTCGAGAAATTAAATACCACCAATGCAAGTAGTATTACGTATTGATATGATTTTTTCATATTTACTTTTTTAATAGTTTATTTAGTTCTTCTTCAGAGGGATTGAATGCGACTAGAATTCCTTTATCATCAAACAAAAACTGACTTGGCAATTCTTCTACTCCAAATAAAATGGCTGTTTTCGCATCAAATCCATCAGGGTCATTTAATTGGGTGAATTTTATACCGTCTTTATCAATGGCTTTTTTCCATTTCACAAGATCTTTATCTACAGAAACTCCAACAATTTCAAGTATTGAAGAATCTGTGTTTTTGTAAAGAGAAACTAATTTTTTATTTTCTTTTCTACACGTCCCACACCATGAAGCCCAAAAATCAATAAGTACATGTTTGTTTTTGAATGATGCGCTAGAAACAACTTCGTTATTGGTGTTTTTTAAAGTAAAAGTTGGTAAAGTGTCACCAACTTTTACTTGTGCTTGTAAACCAAAAGAAAGAAATAGTATAAAGATAGCCTTTCTCATTTCAGAATTATTTGATTGTTTCTACAACTTTTCCGCAACTCAACATCATAGAGCCAAAATATGGATTTTTGATAGTGTTTTCTTTGCTCAACCAATTAGCACCCTTTCCCTCATTTGCCATTGGACAAAATTGATAATACACGGTTTCTTCCGATTTGGAAGTTTTTATTAATTCGTAGATTGATTTAGAAAGTGTGTTAAAATGGTCTCTTTGGTGTTTAGCATCTTTTGTGTCTCCAATATGCTCAGCATCTTCTTTAAGACTATCTACAACTTTCATCCAAACCACGTGAACATCCATTTTTAGTGTATTCATATTTACTGAATTTATTGATGCTAGTAATTCTTTTGCAGCTGTTGAAGCCATTGCACCATCTGTTTTTACCAATGCATCTTTTAATGAAAAATAATTTTCATAAACAGGATTTAACTGACTCATTTTTGGAGTTTCGCTTGTTTCCATCGCAGCATGATTGTGATTTGCATGTTCATCTGTTGTTACAACAGTTTTTACTTCTGCTTTTACAGGAACTTTTGCTACTCGATCGTATTGGCAACACCCGTGAAGATTATTGTACACATCATCCGGCGCAATGAATTGATCACTGTCATAGCCAGCTAGAGCAATTTTTTTTAAGATTTCATCTGTATTGGTTTTTTTAGCATCATAAGTTATGGTAGCCATATTGGTTTCTTGATTCCAATCGACTGTTGCTATTTTTTTTAAGCTTCCTGCTTTTTCAATTTTAGATTCGCACATGCCACAGTTTCCGTATACTTTTAAAGTCTCGGTTTTGGCGTTTTTAATTTGCGCATTGATTGTTGTTGATAGCAATAGAACAATTGCTATCATTAAAGAATTTAATGAATTTTTCATCGTAAAAGGGTTTTGAAACTAAAGTTTCAGTTATTTATTAAATAATATTGAATATTTTAACAACGGAAAGTTGTTAGAAAAAAGCCATAGTTATGGCTGTAAAATTTGGTTTTAGCCTATTTTAGGAATAAGCCAAAGAGATGAAAACCCAGAAGATATATGGGTTTTTGGGTTGTTGAAGTTTTGATTTTGAGTTGAAAAATCAAAATTATTGTTTTTAAATTCAATTTCGTTTAATGAAATGAAATTTAAACTTACAGTAGTTGTATTTGTGCAGTTGGAGTGTCCACATTTTCCTCCACAAGAATTATCATTTTCTTTTTTATGTTTTTTGCAACAACAGTCTTTTTTTTCTGTTTTAGAAGTAAATTCTTTTTTACAACATGATTTTTCTGTTTTTGTACCACAGGCATAACTC
>NZ_JBJXDQ010000109.1:0-28155 GCF_046155325.1 Flavobacterium sp. | reverse complement strand
GTAGAAACCCGAGTTTTACCAGGAAGTAATTTGCAAACTTCAATGACGGCTATTTCACAAGGCGCAAAAATACTATTAGAAAAATTTCCAGAAGTAGAAAAAGTAGTTGGTAAAACAGGAAGCTCCGAAGTGCCAACCGACCCAATGCCAATCGATGCCAGTGATATGATGGTTATTCTAAAAGATAAATCCGAATGGACATCGGCATCAACTTTTGACGAATTATCCGAAAAAATGGCAAAGGAACTCGAAGCCGTTCCGGGCGTTTCTTATGGTTTTCAATATCCTGTTCAAATGCGTTTTAATGAGTTAATGACAGGCGCAAGACAAGATGTGGTTTGTAAAATATTTGGAGAAAACCTCGATACTTTAGCATTATATGCCAACAAATTAGGAAAGATTGTTACCACCGTACAAGGCACTTCAGACCTTTATGTAGAAACCGTTACAGGAATGCCACAAATTGTAATTGACTATAATCGCCCAGCAATTGCCCAGTATAATTTGAATATTGAAGACATTAATAAAGTAGTAAATACAGCGTTTGCAGGACAAAGTACAGGATTAATCTATGAAGATGAAAAACGATTTGATTTAGTAGTTCGTTTGGCTGGAGAAAAAAGAAAAGGTTTAGCCGATGTTCAAAATTTATTAATCCCAACGCCAAATGGTTCTCAAATTCCATTATCACAATTGGCAAAAGTTGAAATTACCGAAGGTCCAAATCAAATTCAACGTGAAGATGCCAAACGCAGAATTGTAGTTGGGTTTAATGTTCGGGGTCGCGATGTGCAAAGTATTGTCAAAGAATTACAAGACAAAGTAGGAACGCAAATTAAGTTTCCAGCAGGTTATTATCCTACTTACGGCGGTGCTTTTGAAAATTTAGAACAAGCAAAAAACAGATTATTAATTGCAGTTCCTATTTCGTTAATCCTCATTTTTATTTTATTGTTTTTTGCTTTCAAATCCGTAAAACAAGGATTACTTATTTATTCCGCTATTCCGTTATCAATGATTGGTGGAATATTCTTTTTAGCACTTCGTGGAATGCCTTTTAGTATCAGCGCAGGAGTTGGATTTATTGCCTTATTTGGCGTGGCGGTTTTAAATGGTTTGGTATTAATAGCCGAATTCAACCGCATAAAAAAGTCAGGCGAAACCGATTTAAAAGCAATTGTACTTCAAGGAACAAGAATACGTTTGCGACCTGTTTTAATGACAGCACTTGTAGCATCATTAGGATTTTTACCTATGGCATTAAGTAATGGTTCAGGTGCAGAAGTTCAAAAACCATTGGCAACAGTCGTTATTGGAGGATTAATTATTGCTACATTCTTAACTTTATTTGTCTTGCCAATTTTATATATAATGTTTGAAAAAGGAATTAAATTAAAACCAAGAAAGAAAAATTCAATAGCAACAATCATTGTATTGGGAATGTTTTTTTCTTTTCAAAATACCAACGCACAGGAAAAAATCTCTTTGGATAAAGCCATTGAAACCGCATTGCAAAATAATTTGGAAGTTAAAACACAAAAGCTCAATTCAGACTATTTGCAAAAAATGACCAAAACAGGTTATGATATTCCCAACACAGGAATTATTTCCGAATACGGTCAGTTTAACAGTAATGCGAATGATATTAAAGTGGGTGTTTCACAAAGCATAAAATTTCCAACTGTCTACAAAAGACAAAAACAACATTTAATAGCACAAGCCAAAACAGGTGAATGGAACGAAGCTTTGCAAAAAAAGGATATAACCAAGCAGGTTACAACCGTCTTTTATGAACTAGTTTATCTAAAAGAAAAAGAAAAATTATTGCAAAAAAGCGATAGCATCTATTCCGAATTTTTAAGAAAATCAACACTTCGTTTTGATAATGGCGAAAGCAATGTTTTAGAAAAAGCAACTGCCGAAAACCAATCGGGACAAATCAAAATTCAATTACAAGAAGTACAAAGTGATTATAAAATAATTCAAGCACAATTTAAATATCTATTGAATGACGATAAAGATTTTGTACCATTTTCCGATAAATTTAAAATGACTTTTGACGAAAAATTAACAGATAATACAATAACAAATTATCCAAGTATTAAATTATACGAGCAAGAAGTAACCATTAATAAAGCAGAAATTGATTTAGAAAAGTCAAAGAAAATGCCTGAACTTATTGGTGGTGTTTATTGGCAAACATTCAAAGCAAATACTAATTTTCAAGACAGTTACAATGGTGTTTATGGTCAATTTGGTGTTGCCTTGCCCTTATTCAATTCATCCTTTAATAACAAGAAAAAAGCGTTAGAAATCAACACTCAAATTGCCGAAAATGATTTGAATAACGAAAAACTAAAACTGCAATCACAGTATCAAGAATTGCTTCAAGAGTATAAAAAACAAAAAGCAACTATTGAATATTACGAAACCAAAGCATTAAAAAATGTAGATTTAGTAGCCAACGCAGCTAATAAAAAATTCATTAATGGCGACATCAATTATTTTGAATGGGTAATGCTTATCAATCAAAATACCGAAATCCAAAGCAATTATATTGAAGCCGTTAGAAAGGGAAATGAAACCATAATTAATTTAATGAACTTAACATCAAAATAAAATGATCAATATAAAACAATTAATACAAGGAAATAATAAAATTAAAGTGAATATCGTCATTTTCTCTTTTCTATTTTCTTTACTCTTTTTTCTTTCTTCTTGTGGTAACAAAAAATCCGAAGAAGAAGCAACTGACCCGAGCAATAGCAAACAGGCGAAGCAAAACGCAACTATCGAAAACACTACTACACTTACCGATGCGCAAATAAAAAACGCTGGTATTCAAACAGGAAAAATAGAGCAAAAAGAGATTTCGGCAACATTAAAACTAAATGGTAAAATAGATGTGCCACCACAAAATTTGGTTTCTATAAGTGTGCCAATGGGCGGATATTTAAAAAGCACCAAATTATTAGAAGGAATGCACGTAATAAAAGGGCAAATTTTGTGCGTTGTCGAAGACCAACAATACATTCAATTGCAAGAAGATTACTTATTAGCCAAAGCAAAAATTGGTTATGCCAAAGCTGAATTTGAACGCCAAAAAGAACTCAACCAAAGCAAAGCTAGTAGCGATAAAGTGTATCAACAAGCACAAGCCGAATACAATTCACTATCCGTAATGGTGCAATCATACAGCGAAAAATTGAAGTTCGCAGGAATAAATCCGAACAATGTATCCACAAAAAACATTTCAAAAAGTATCAATGTATATTCGCCAATAAGCGGTTACATTTCTAAAGTCAACGTAAACACAGGTAAATATGTAAACCCAAGCGATGTTTTATTTGAAATTGTAGATCCTACTGATATTCATTTAGCATTGACGGTTTTTGAAAAAGACATTGATAAATTGGCAATTGGTCAATCGCTTTTGACATACACAAACAGCAATCCCGAAAAAAAATATCCTTGTAAAATTATATTAATTGGTAAAGATTTTTCAGAAAACCGAAGCACTGAAATGCACTGTCATTTTAATAATTATGATAAAACACTTTTACCAGGAATGTATATGAATTCCGAAATTGAAGTAAAAAGCCAACAATCAAATGTATTGCCATCCGATGCAATTGTAAGTTTTGAAAACAAAAATTATGTTTTTGTCGCTAAAGCAAACAAGCAATTTGAAATGAAAGAAGTAACTGTTGGAAATACAGAAAATGAATTTACTGAAATTCTTTCAGACGATTTGAATGACGTAAGTATCGTAATAAAAGGAGCTTATGCACTTTTAATGAAAATGAAAAATGTGGAGGAGTAAGATTAGTAAATCACAGCTAAAAATCGAATTATTCCCTAGAAAAAACTTTAGGAAACTATGAATAAACTATTTTAAGCTTTTAGTATCGATCGAGTTAGCAGTCTATTGATTATTTACATAAAATTAGGAGGCTCCCAATGAAGTATTGAAGGTTTAATTTTAACTTTATTTTATAGTAAAAACACCTTAATCTCCTTAATTTCGTTCCAATAAAAATCATATATGAAAATAGCAATAGTTTGTTATCCAACTTTCGGCGGAAGTGGCGTTGTCGCTACAGAGTTAGGTCTCGAGTTGGCTCGTCGTGGTCACGAAATTCACTTTATTACATATAGTCAGCCTGTTCGCTTGGCATTGCTAAACCCAAATGTATATTACCACGAAGTTAATGTTCCCGAATATCCTTTATTTCATTTTCAACCTTATGAATTGGCTTTATCGAGCAAATTGGTCGATATGGTGAAGTTGTATAAAATTGAATTATTGCATGTGCATTATGCCATCCCGCACGCTTATGCTGGTTATATGGCAAAGCAAATGCTAAAGGATCAAGGGATCAATCTTCCAATGATAACTACTCTTCATGGAACAGATATAACTCTAGTAGGTAATCATCCTTTTTATAAAACAGCGGTTACTTTTAGCATTAATCAATCTGATTATGTGACTTCCGTTTCTCAAAGTCTTAAAGAGGAAACCTTACATTTATTTGATATTAAAAAAGAAATTCTAGTAATTCCAAATTTTATTGAGTTGGATAAGAATGGAATAGATTCTTATAGCTCCTGTAAGCGCTACGTTATGGCAAATGAAAATGAAAGGATTATAACCCATATTAGTAATTTTAGACCTATAAAAAGAATTCTTGACGTGGTCAAAATATTTTATAAAATTCAACAAGAAATTCCTGCTAAATTAATGATGGTAGGCGATGGTCCAGAAAAGGAAAAAGCAGAATATTTATGTCATCAATTGGGTATTTTTGATAAGGTTATCTTTTTTGGTAATAGTAATGAAATCGATAAAATATTAAGTTATTCGGATTTGTTTTTATTACCTTCAGAAACCGAAAGTTTTGGACTAGCTGCCTTAGAAGCAATGGCATGGAGTGTTCCGGTAATTTCCAGTAATTCTGGAGGATTGTCTGAAGTTAATTTTGATGGAATTTCTGGATATTTGAGCAATGTTGGCAATACTGATGAGATGGCCGTAAACGCTTTGAGTATTTTAAAAGACAATGCTATTTTGGCTAGATTTAAGAAAAATGCATTGACTATTGCAGAAAAATTTGATATCAATGCTATTTTACCTTTATATGAAAATTTATATCGAACAGCAATAAATAAGTAATTATGAAAAAATCAATACTAATATTTTTAGTTCTGTCACTTTATTCATGCGCAACAACTATTGTTAATCCAAACAAAAAGCCTTTATACGAAGTGCTGTTAAATCAAACCTATGGAGGAGCTAATATTCGTTTTTTTGAAATTTTATCTGAACCAAATGAAATTGTAATGTTGCAAAAGGATCCAAAATTAAAAAATAGAATAAACCCAAATGATGTTCAAACATCTAATTATGTTATTTTGAACATGGGGGAAAAATCAACTAATGGTTTTAGAATAGTAATTGAAAATATAACTGAAACTGACAAAAACATTATCATTTCCACTAAAGAGATAGTTCCATTACCAGGTTCTGTTTTAATTCAACAAATTACAAATCCATTTTGTGTTGTCAAGATAAATTCTAAAAAAGAAATCTTATTTAAATAAAATATTCCTTCCCAAAAAAAGTTTCGAGAAGGAATATTTGATTTGAAATATATTTTAGAATCTATATCTAATACCTAAAGCTATATCTGGAGAAAAAGTGTTAGCATTACTATTTGTATATTTATAATCTCCAAAACCAATTTCCGGTCTTACATCAAGAGATAATTGCAATGGAATATCAAAATTATATTCAATTCCGACATCACCTGCCGCAAAAATAAAACTTCCACTGGTATTGTTACTATGACTCCAGCTCCCTAATCCTCCTCCAAATCCAGCATACCAATTGAAGTCGCCTTCAATATTCCAAACCCATTGATAAACTCCAGCCAATTTAAAAGCGTCGATTTCATTGCTATTTCTCCAACCCAAATCTATTTCCAAACGATTTACATCAGACAGTTTTTTTTGATAGCTCACTTCAGCTCCAAAACCATCATTGCTGCCTAAGCGAAATCCTATGGCGTTTTTTGAAAAATCTTGAGCTTCAATTGTAAAAGTTAACCCTGTAATCATCAATAATGACAAAATGACTTTTTTCATAATTTTTTTATAATTTTTGTATACACAAATATATAACTAATTTTTTATGCTAAAAGTATATGTATTCAAAATTGTATTAGTAGTTTTTTAAAAGAATAACTTCTATAATTATTATATAACCATCATATAAAAGTATAATAGTTTTAAAAGTATATAGTATATCTTTGTGTTTATTATTATGATGATTAGGTACACTTTATATAGAAATTATGTTATTTTCTTTAATCATTCCTGTTTATAACAGACCCGAAGAGATCAATGAGCTTTTAATGAGTTTGACAACTTTAGATTATGAAGATAATTTTGAAATTGTTATTGTTGAGGATGGTTCAACTTTAAAATGTGATACAATCGTTAAAGATTTTAGCGATAAACTTTCAATATCATATTATTATAAAGAAAATTCAGGACCTGGAGATTCTAGAAATTTTGGAATGAGAAAAGCAAATGGTGATTATTTTATCATTTTTGACTCTGATTGTATTATTCCAAAAAAATATTTATCCGAAGTTTTTCTTTCATTAAATTATGATTATGTAGATTGTTTTGGAGGTCCTGATAGGGCATTAGATAGTTTTTTAGATATTCAGAAAGCAATTAATTTCGCTATGACTTCTTTCTTAACAACAGGTGGAATTAGAGGTGGTTCAGAAAAAATCGATAAATTTCAACCCAGAAGTTTTAATATGGGTTTATCTAAAAAAGCTTTTGAATCGTCAAATGGTTTTGGAAATATTCACCCTGGCGAAGATCCTGATCTAACTATAAGATTATGGAAGTTAGATTTTAAAACTAAACTTATACCAAAAGCTTATGTTTATCACAAAAGAAGAATTGATTGGGATAAATTCTCAATTCAAGTGAATAAATTTGGCAAAGTAAGACCTATTTTAAATAGTTGGCATCCACAATATAATAAGTTAACTTATTATTTTCCGTCTCTATTTATGATTGGGTTTGCTGTTGCAATAGTTTTATTAATTTTCACCTATGACATATTACTTCAATTGTATTTCTTTTATTTTTTAATCATTTTTTTAGTTTCTAGTATCCAAAACAGAAGTTTAAAAATAGGTGTTTTATCCATTAAGGCAGTTTGGAAACAATTCTATGGATATGGATTGGGTTTTATGGAATCATTTCTAAAAATAATTATTCTAAAGCGAAAGCCTCAAGTGGCTTTTCCTGATTTGTTTTTCAAAAAGACGATATGACCAAAATTATAGGCTTGACAGGAGGAATAGGAAGTGGTAAAACTACTATTGCAAATTATTTTATTGAAAAAAAAATCCCTGTTTATATTGCCGATGATCAGGCAAAGGAAATTATGAAATCTCCTGAAATAATCAGTAAAATACACGAAATATTCGGAGACTCTATTTTTAATAATGGTTATTTAGATAGAAAACTACTTGCAGAAATAGTTTTTAATAAACCTGAAAAGTTAAATGCACTCAATGAAATTATTCATCCAGCTGTCAAAAATCATTTTGACAATTGGATTTTAAATTACTTAAATTTCCCATATATAATTTATGAAGCGGCAATTTTATTTGAAAGTGGCAGTTATAAAAATTGTGATTATATTATTACGGTTATTTCTCCAATAGATTTAAGAATTCAAAGAGTAATGAAACGAGATAATATAACTCGTGAACAAGTTTTAAATAGAATTGAGAATCAATGGACCGATGAGCAACGTATTGCAAAATCAGACTATGTTATTGAAAACATAAATCTAAAAAACACAAAAAGTAAGATTAATAAAATTCTTAAAATTTTGAATATTTATTAATTATTATTGAAATTGTTAATCTTTGGTTAATTTATCTTAAGCCATACTGTTAAAATATTACTTTTGTATCGATGAATAAGATTTTTTTTAGATTACTTTTGATTTTAATGAGTTTGTCTCTAATAGGGATAATTTTAGTTCAGGTTTACTGGTTCAATACCTCGCTGAAAAACAATGACGAACAATTTAAATTTCATGTTAAACAAGTAATTGGAAATGTAGCCAATAAACTTCAAAAAGAGGAAGCTTATAGTTTTTATGATAAGTACAATCAGTATAAAGATAGTACGGGTAAAATTCCACAAAAAAATGACTTATTAGAGTTTTATTATGTTCAAAAAAATCACGAAACTAATCAAACAACAGTATATAAAAGCAGTATAATTTCTGAAGATTATGATATATCTTCATCGTTCTTTGATAAAAAAATAGATAGTGTAAAATTTAAAAGCTTTAATTCTAAACGAGTTACCGAAATTTATAATGATAAAAAAATTGATAACTCAAAAATTCAAAACAGTTTAGTGCCTGATGTTAAAATTGAAAAATCAGGAAGTTTAGATGTTTTAGACAACGCTCAATTTGAAATATTTTTTAAAGATATTGCTTCATCAATGTCACTACAAGAAAGGGTTTCTGTGGAAAATTTAAATAAATTATTAAAAAACGAATTAGAAGAATACGGTGTGAATACTCCATTTGAGTTTGCGGTATTTAATGATGAAATGGAAACAAAAGTAAAATCAAATGGGTTTATATATGATAAAAATAAAACTTATTCTATACCCATATTCATTGATAATGAAGGAAATAATAAATATAAATTATTAGTTGAATTTCCTCAAAAAAAGAAATTTATATTATCTGATTTGATAGGAATAACTTTATTGTCAATCATTTTTACTTTAATTATTATTATTGCTTATTCAAGCGCTTTGAATCAATTAATTCGTCAACGTAATATTTCCGTAATCAAGACTGATTTTATTAATAATATGACGCATGAATTTAAAACACCAATAGCAACTATAAATTTGGCTTTGGATGCTATCAAAAATCCAAAAATAATTGATGACAAACAGAAGGTATTGAAATACCTTCAAATGATAAAAGAAGAAAATAAGCGAATGCATGCTCAAGTTGAAAATGTTTTGCGGATATCTAAATTAGAGAAAAAAGAATTAAATATAAGTAAAGTTCCCCTTAATATTATTGGGGTAATTGAGGATGCAATCGAGCATGTTCATTTGATTTTAGAAGATAGAAAAGGAACGATTACAAATCATTTTAGCGCTTTAAGAACATCAGTTTTGATAAATGATACGCATTTCACAAATGTTATAGTTAATATTTTAGAAAATGCTATTAAATATTCTCCTGAGACTCCTGAAATTAATTTGTTTGTAGAGAATGTAAAAGACTTTGTTGTTATTAAAATCAAGGATAACGGAATTGGTATGAGTAAAATAGCTCAAAAAAGAGTTTTTGAAAAATTTTATAGAGAGCACACAGGAGATTTGCATAATGTAAAAGGTCATGGTTTAGGACTAGCGTATGTAAAAAGAATTATAGAAGACCATAATGGCCAAATTTTTGTAGAAAGTGAAAAAGGAAAAGGTAGTACCTTTATAATAAAAATACCCTTAATAAATTAAGATATGGAAAATACAAATAGAAGAATACTTTTGGTTGAAGACGATTTAAATTTTGGCGCAGTTCTCAAAGACTATTTAATGCTAAATGATTTTGAAGTTACTTTAGCAAAAAATGGGATGGAAGGATTTGAAAAGTTTAAAAAAAACACCTACGATTTGTGTATTTTAGATGTAATGATGCCCTATAAAGATGGATATACTTTAGCAAAAGAAATTAGAGAAAAAAATCAAGATGTTCCAATTATTTTTTTAACTGCAAAATCTATGAAAGAAGATGTATTGAAAGGATATAAAGCCGGAGCAGATGATTATTTGAATAAACCTTTTGATTCAGAAGTGTTATTAATGAAGATAAAAGCCATAATTCAAAGAAAATCTTCTGTAATTAAATCAGAACCTGTTCAATTTGAATTTAATATTGGTAAATTTCATTTGAATTCAAAACTTAGATTTTTATCTTTTGATAGTGGAGAACCTGTCAAATTATCTCCAAAAGAGAATGAATTATTGAAAATGTTAATTCTTCACGAAAATGATTTGATGCCAAGAGAAATGGCTCTGACAAAAATATGGAGAGATGACAACTATTTTACTTCTAGAAGTATGGATGTATATATTGCCAAATTAAGAAAATATTTAAAGTTGGATAAAAACGTTGAGATTTTAAATATTCATGGAGAGGGTTTTAGATTAGTAGTAAAAAAATAATACTATACCACATTGTAATAATTAAAGACGGCTTCGGTTTTTCGAAGCCGTCTTTAATTATTATAAATTGATTTGTAGTGCAAAACAGTTATTATCCTCTTTTGTAATACTAAAAATGAGCGCATCATCCGTAAAATTCTTATGAATAATTACCTTGTCTTTTATAGATAGTTCTTTTAAAAAGTTCATTTCAAAACTTTCAATTTTTTGATTCAATATTAATTCATCTTCCACAAAATCTAAACACCATTCTAGATATTTCACATTATTAACATGATTTACTATATCTATATCAGATAATACAACTGTCCTTTCAAAAAGAATTTCAGTTTTATTATTTAAGTTAATTTTAGAGAAAGTTTCTTGAGTTGCTATTTGTTCAGGATATAATTCAAAATGTTCATAGGGAAGAGCCAAAGCTTCTGGACGTCTTATTTTTGTATTAAAAACAACCCAAAAAGTCTCGCACCCAATAATTTTTTTGTCGTTTACATACATTTCTAGAGCACGAACTGAACGGGAATTTTCTAAGTTATTTATCCATGTTTTTACGGTTATGATATCTTTCCATTTGGGCATTTCCAAAATTTCGACACGCATTCTACTCAAAACCCAAGCCTGATTAAATTCTTGCATATCTGAAAAACTTATACCTCCAATTTCCGAATGTTCAGCAGCAGTCAATTGCAAAATGTTGCACAAATCGGTATATTTTAGATACGAATTTGGCATACATTGAGTAAAATTTATTTCCCATTTTTTTGTGAAGATTGAGGTAAAATTTGGTGAAATTGGCATAGTTGCTCTTACTTTTGAATTATTTTTTTAATATAATTAATTATCTCAATTTTGTTTGTTAAATAATCAAACCAATTTGTTTCTTCGTTTCTTTTAAACCAAGTAAGTTGGCGTTTGGCAAATCTACGAGAGTTTTTTTTAATTTCTTCAACAGCAAATTCTAATGAAGTTTTATTTTCAAAATAACTAAATAATTCTCTGTAACCTACGCTTTGCAATGCATTTAATTCTTTGTGAGGAAATAACTCGTTAGCTTCTTCCAATAGGCCTTCATTTATCATTATGTCTACACGCTGGTTAATTCTATCGTAAATCACGTTTCTATCGGCTTCTAATCCAATGAGAATAGGAGTGAATTTCCGCGTGTTTTTCTTTTGATTCAAAAAAGAAGAATATGGTTTTCCGCTTCCAATACAAACTTCTAAAGCTCGCATCATCCTTTGTGGATTATCTTTAGCTACTACTTCAAAATAGTTAGGATCTCGTTTTTTTATTTCGGTTTGCAAATATTTAATTCCTGATTTTTCATAATTAGAAGTTACTTCCTGTCTAACGGAAGCATCAATTTCAGGAAAATCATCAAAACCTTTTAAAACTGCATCAACATACAATCCTGAGCCGCCAACCATAACTACGTAATCGTTAGATAGAAATAATTCATTTAGTTTTGAAACGGCATCATTTTCGAATTCGCCAACAGTGTAATTATCGAATATTGATTTATTTTGGATGAAATGGTGTCTTACCGTTGCCAATTCTTCGGTGGTGGGAACTGCAGTTCCGATTCGCATTTCTTTAAAAAATTGCCTGCTGTCGCAGGAAATAATGTCGCATTTGAAATGTTGAGCCAATGATATGCTTAAGGATGTTTTTCCTATGGCAGTTGGTCCAATAATCACGATGAGTTTTTTTTGTTTCAAAAAATTAAAATTTTATAATCTTTAAACTTTTACTTTTTCGAATATACGTTTGAATAATATTTCGAGTGTCTCGATTGTTTTGCATTGGGATAAGTATGTTTTTTAGGATTTCGATTTTAGTAATTTGGTAATTCAAATCATAAAAAGCATACCCTTTGTAAATTCCGTTTTCTATCAAAATGGCACTGTGCTCACTGCTATTACGACCTTTATCGATAAGTATCATACTGTTGTCCTCGAAGCTGTTTTTGGTTATTAACTCTTGGACTCTCTCGTTGTATTCTTCAGGTGAAATAATACCGATGCAAGCACCATCACATTCTTTTATTTTGTATTGAAAACATTCATTTTTAGTGATGTACAATCCTGTATATTTTTGGCACAAATGATAGTGTGAAGTAATTCTGAACAAGGCATTTTTGGCTTCTTGGATAGAAGCAAAAGAGGTGATTTCTTTTTTCCGACCATCTGCTTTTTGCAAATTTAAATTCAAATAGCCATTCTGATCTTTTTCGGCATACAATGCAAACTGAAAAACACTCTTGCGTTGCGCCCGATTAAGCATAGGTTTGTTGATTTTTATCTCTTCACTTTCTTTCAGTAAAGCAATTAGTTCGCTGCCAGTTTCATCGTATGTTACGGTATAAACTTCGGATTGAATTTTTTTACATTTAGTAGTACTTCCTGTGAAATGCTGATTGATTCGTTTTTTTATGTTGCGGCTTTTGCCAATATAAATTAGCTTTCCTTTTTCGTCGTGAATGTAATAAACACCCGTTCTTGAAGGTAAACTTTCTATAATATCCATCAGTTTTGGAGCTATTCCTTTTTGGATTTCAAATTTAATATGGGCTGCGACGATTTCTTTATTCAAGTCTTTGTCTAAAAGCATTTTAAATAATTTGACAGTTGCCATTGCATCACCGCTAGCACGGTGTCTGTCCGCCATGGGAATACCTAAAGCACGAACTAATTTTCCTAAACTATGTGAAGGTTGTTCTGGCAATAATCTTTGAGATAATGCTACTGTGCAAAGCGTTTTTACATTAAAATCATAACCCAAACGTCGAAATTCAGTGCGAAGAATTCGATAATCAAAATCGGCATTGTGAGCTACCAAAACACTATCATTAGTAATTTCTATAATACGTTTGGCTATTTCAAAGAACTTTGGAGCAGAGCGCAACATTGCGTTATTGATTCCAGTCAATTTCACTACAAAAGGTTGTATTGGAATTTCTGGATTTACTAAGCTGATAAATTGATCGACAATTTCGTGACCGTCAAATTTATAAATGGCAATTTCTGTAATTCCTTCTTCGTTGAATTGTCCTCCGGTGGTTTCTATGTCAAGTATTGCGTACAAAATAAGTGTTCAGTGTTCAGTTCCGATTACCATCGGAATTAGTGTTCAGTTTTCAGTTTGTCATTCCGCAGGAATCTCATCATTTGTAGAATCAAAATGCCATTGAAATTTATCGTCCCCCAAAGATACTACTTCCTATCCGAATCATTGTGCTTCCGCATTCAATTGCGAGTTGATAATCGCCGGACATTCCCATAGACAAAGTTAGAAGTTGGAAGTTAGAAGTTAGAAGTTGATTTGTTGTATCAAAAATTGATTTCAAATGTGTAAATTCTTTCTTGATTTGGGTTTGATTGTTTGTAAATGTTGCCATTCCCATTAATCCCACAATTCGAATGTTTTTCATTTCATTTTTGTCATTTTTGATGAACTGAAGAATCTCATCCAATTCTTTTTCGTCAAGACCAAACTTAGTTTCTTCTTCGGCGATATACATTTGCAATAAACAATCTATAATTCTATTGTTCTTTTTTGCTTGTTTGTTGATTTCTTCCAATAGTTTCAAACTATCTACGCCGTGAATCAAACTCACAAAAGGCGCCATATATTTCACTTTATTTGTTTGAACATGACCAATCATGTGCCATTTGATATCTTTTGGCATTGCTTCCCATTTCTCTGCCATTTCCTGGATTTTGTTTTCACCAAAAATGCGTTGACCTGCATCGTAGGCTTCCATTAAATAAGGAATGGGTTTAGTTTTTGAAACTGCAATAAGAGTTACAGTTGAGGGTAAAGCGGATTTTATTTTTTGGAGGTTTTGAGTGATTGACATAATTTTATATAAACTGTTTAGAAACTTTCTCTGCTTTTTTACTTTCACTATAATCATAAAAACCTTCGCCGGATTTTACACCTAATCTACCATTATTTACCATATTAACTAATAAAGGACATGGGGTGTATTTTGGGTTTTTGAATCCTTCGTTCATCACATTTAAAATTGCCAAACACACATCAAGACCAATAAAGTCAGCCAGTTGTAAAGGTCCCATTGGGTGTCCCATCCCGAGTTTCATAACAGTATCAATTTCATAAACACCAGCTACTTTATTGTGTAAAGTTTCGATAGCTTCGTTAATCATTGGCATTAAAATCCGGTTGGCAACAAAACCAGGAGCATCATTTACCTCCACAGGGTTTTTGCCTATTTTTTCTGACAAAGTCATAATGATTTTTGTCACTTTATCACTTGTTTTTTTGCCTCGTATTACTTCTACCAATGGCATCAAAGGAACAGGATTCATAAAGTGCAATCCAATAACACGTTCTGGATGTGCTACAACATTCCCAATTTGAGTGATTGAAATAGAAGAGGTATTACTCGCAAAAATGGTGTTGTGTGAACAAATTTCATTCAATTTTCTAAAAATTTTAAGTTTCAAATCGATATTTTCGCTAGCTGCTTCAATCACTAAATCTACTCCTACAACTCCATCTTCAATATCAGTATAGGTAATGATATTGTTTAATGTTTTGAATTTATCTTCTTCGGTAATGGTTCCTTTAAATACCATTCGGTCTAAATTGGCAAAAATTGTTGTCATTCCTTTATCTAAAGCTTTTTCGGAAACATCAATTAATTTCACAGTAAAACCCCTTTGTGCAAGAGTATGCGCAATCCCGTTACCCATTGTTCCTGCTCCAATTACAGCAATTATTTTCATAATTTTTATTGAAATATTAAAATAAAAGAATAACTCTATTTAAAAATTTACTTCTTAAAACAATCAATAATTTGGTAAGCCACACGCAAAGCTTCTGTTGCTTGTTCCAATGTTACAATAGGAGTAGTATTGTTATTGATTGCATCGGCAAAGGATTCTAATTCGTCTAGGATAGCGTTGTTTTGATCTACATCGGGATTTGAAAAATAGATTTGTTTTTTTACACCTTCTGCATTTTGAAGTATGATATCAAAATCTCCTGGAATTTCAGGTGCATCTTTCATTTTTACAACTTCACATTTTTTTTCTAAAAAATCAACCGAGATATATGCATCTTTCTGAAAAAAACGAGATTTACGCATATTCTTCATAGAAATTCGACTTGCAGTTAAATTAGCAACACAGCCGTTTTCGAATTCAATTCTGGCGTTTGCTATATCTGGGGTTTCGCTAATTACCGAAACTCCACTTGCATTAATCAATTTAACTTTTGAATTCACAACACTCAAAATCGCATCTATATCATGAATCATTAAATCGAGTACTACTGGAACATCGGTACCACGAGGATTGAATTCGGCTAATCGATGCGTTTCAATAAACATTGGGTTTTCAATCATATCTTTTGTTGCTTTGAAAGCAGGATTGAACCGTTCAACATGACCAACCTGTCCGCTAACATTGTATGCTTTAGCCAAAGCAATAATTTCCTCGGCTTCGGCAACGGTATTTGATATAGGCTTTTCTATAAAAACGTGTTTACCTGATTTAATAGAAACTTTAGCACATTTATAATGCGAAAGTGTTGGCGTTACAATATCAATGACATCCACAGCATGAATAAGAGTAGCTATAGTATGAAATTGTTTATACCCAAATTCTTGGGTAATCTTTTCACCATTTTCATGATTTTCATCGTAAAAACCAACGAGTTCAAATTTATCGGATTGTTGTAATAATCTTAAATGTATTTTTCCAAGATGTCCTGCACCTAAAACGCCAACTTTTAACATAAAAATGATTTTTACAAATGTATAATTTATTTGTTTTATTGTATAAAGTTTACATTTAAAGTTTTGGAAATTGTTGTTTGATTTTTGGAATTTTAAAGTTTATTTTTACCAAAATAAATCATTCCAAATTTTGAAAGATACTTCCAAACATCAGGGACTTCGAAATCAATTAATAGCTCTTTTAAAAGAAAAGGGAATAATAGACAAGAGTGTTTTGATTGCAATTCAAAAAATACCAAGACATCTATTTTTAAACTCTAGTTTTGAAGATTATGCTTATCAAGATAAAGCATTTCCTATTGGAGCTGGTCAAACTATATCACAGCCCTATACTGTTGCTTTTCAAACTCAATTATTAGAGGTGAAAAAAGACCAAAAAATTCTTGAAATTGGTACTGGCTCTGGATATCAAACTGCTGTTTTGTGCTTGATGGGAGCAAAGGTATATAGTGTTGAAAGACAAAATGAGCTTTTTAAACAAACTTCAGTTTTATTGCCAAAATTAGGAATTAGACCTAAACATCTTTCTTTTGGTGATGGTTATAAAGGTTTACTAAATCACGCACCCTTTGACAGTATTATTGTAACAGCTGGTGCGCCAATAATTCCGCAAACACTTATGGCTCAACTTAAAATAGGAGGTAGACTTGTCATTCCGCTTGGAGAAGAAAAACAAATTATGACCTTATTAATTCGAAAAAACGAAACGCAATTTGAGAAACATGAATTTGGTGATTTTAAATTTGTACCCTTGTTAGAAAATAAAAATTAAACAAAAATCCCGCAATTGCGGGATTTTTTTATTGACCAATAATATCAAGATAACGTGCTAAGCTTTCTTTCTCATTTTGAGCAACAAATAAAAGAAAATCCTCTTTATTGTTTTTATTTTGAGCCGTTTCTAGAGTATTGTAATAATTCATTCGAGTTTTATAATCACCTTTAATATTAGCAATTACGTAGCCACTTTGCAACAAAATAAGGTTCATTACTAAGCGTGAAGTTCTGCCATTACCATCAATAAATGGATGAATAGTAACTAAACGCTCATGAAGTTCAGCTGCTAAAATTATAGGATGTAAACTCTTTTTATTGGTTTCAAACCAAATAAAAAATTCTTCCATTTCTTTAGAAATCATAAATGGTTGCGGCGGCATATAAGTACTCCCTTTTATCATTATTTGTACTCGACGATATCTTCCAGCATCTTCTGGATTGATACCTCGTAAGATTAGGTTATGAATAGACAAAACTTCTCGCTCATTCAATGGCGTGTTTTTGTCTATCAAATGCTTGATATAAGCTATTGCTTCCTGATGATTAATAGCTTCTAGGTGTTCTCGCATACTTTTACCAGAAATAGTTAATCCTTCATTGATAACCAATTCGGTCTCACGAAGTGTAAGCGTGTTACCTTCAATTCTATTACTTTCAAAAGTATATTCAAGTTCTAGTGCTTGGGTAATTCTATAACTATTAAACTTGCGAAACTGATCTAATTTTGATTTTAATACATCTATTTCATTTAGTATTGAAATTAAATTTTTCGAAAGAGATTTTTTGACAGTAACGTACTTGTTATTCAACTCTTCACGAACCATATTTATTGCTTTCAAGGCAAATTCATCTTGCCCTATTTCATATAGTATTTTTTCTTTAAGCCATGCAATCATCAAAGTTTCAAAGTCTATTTCTAACAACGATGCTAATTTTATTACTTGGTCTTTGGTTGGTTTTCTAGAGCCATTTTCGAATTTGCTAATCAAAGCTTGGTCAATTTCTAAAATTTGAGCCACTTCTCGAGTTTTTAAACCTTTTTGTTCTCTTGCGTTTTTTAATAGTGTTTTCATTTGTAATTCATTCTAATGTCTTGACAAATTTAGTCATAAATTTTAAATAAAAAAATTAAAAGTATTTTAATAATATCGTACTTAATTTATATCAAATCGATTTTTAAAAATGATAAAATGAAACATATTTATTATTAATAGGGTGGAGTGGAACTAATTGGTTAAAATGCTTTCTTAATTCTGTCAAGATCACGTTTAGTATCTTGTTCTTTTAGGGATTCTCTTTTGTCGTAGGTTTTTTTACCTTTACAAAGTCCTATTTCAAGTTTTGCAATTCCTTTTTCGTTTGTAAATAATTTTAATGGAACTATGGTCAAACCTTTCGCTTGAACGCTTCTGGACAAGCCTTTTAATTCTCTTTTGTTAAGCAAAAGCTTACGCTCGCTTCGGGCTTTGTGGTTGAATTGATTTCCGAACGCATATTCTTCAATATAGGTGTTAATTGCAAAAAGTTCTTGACCACTAAATTCGCAAAAACTCTCGGTAATATTAGCTTTTCCAAGTCTGATAGATTTAATCTCAGTTCCTGCTAAAACAATTCCGGCGGTATAGGTTTCAATTATTTCATAATCAAAACGAGCTCTTTTGTTCAGTATATTAATTGTTTTTAGCATAGGATTGCAAATGTAGTCACAAAAGAATCAAATGTCAATATTTATTTAAATTTGGCGTAAATTTGTGCTATGGAAAATCAACAATCAAAAGATCCACTTCACGGAATTACACTTCAAAAAATGCTAGATCAACTTGTTCAATATTATGGTTTTGATACCTTGGGTGAATTGATTAAAATTAAATGTTTTATTGATAATCCATCAGTAAAGTCAAGTTTAACTTTTCTACGTAAAACAGAGTGGGCAAGAAAAAAAGTAGAAGAATTGTATATAAAAACACTTCCTAAATTATAATTTAAAAAATTTCAATAGAGTAAGTCGAACTGAATTTTTCATTGGGATTTAAAATTTGAATTCCTTCTTTTTTAAATAAATTTCCAGAGATTGCATTAGTGTCTGAAAAACCATACCAAGGTTCAATACAAATAAATGGGGCATTATTTTTTGTCCAAATACCTAAATTTGGAAAACCTTCAAAATTAACTTTTAACTCTGGTTTTGAATTATTTAAAATAACAATTGATTTTGAATTTATTGACTTGAATACTAATGCATCATTAAGAAACAAGTCATAATTTAAGATTTTTTTTTTATTAATAACCTCTAACTTTTTTGTATTATTTGAAATTAAATCATTTTCAAGTAAGTAATATTCTAAGATTTCTTCTTTTTCAAATTCTATCGAATAATTTTCAAAAATATCACTTAAAGCAAAAGCGGGATGAGCACCAATTGAAAATGGCATTTGAGTTTTATTTAAATTGAGCACCTCATAATGAACTTTCAAACTTTTATTTTCAAGTGAATAACTAATTAATAATTCAAATTCAAATGGATATACCTTTGATGTTGCAACTGATGATTTTAAAGAAAAAGTGACACTATTTTCCTTTTTATCAATTAATTGAAATTCCATATCTCTAGCAAAACCATGCCTAGAAAGCTCATAATTTTTATCGTTATAAGAAAAAATATTGTTTTTTAAAGTTCCAACAATAGGAAATAAAATAGGGGAGTGTTTTCCCCAATGTTCTGGATTTCCTTCCCATATATATTCTATATTTTTATTGCTTTTTAATGAAAATAATTCTGCTCCTAAATGTTTGATTTGAGCAGTTAGTTCTAAATTCGATATTGTAGTTGTCAATAGCTTTTTTTTAAAATTATAAGATTTTGAAAATTTTTAATCAAAATTAGCTTTTTTAATAAAAAAAAATTAAGATTTAAAGATATTAATAATAATAACTTATTTACTCTTTTTTGTTAAAAATACGACTTTTTTTTCATTAATTTGTCGTAAAAATTATCTCAATATGACTATTACAAATAGAATTTTCAAAGCACTTCAATTATTTGTTTTTATAGGTATTTCTCCAGTTTGGTCTCAAAACAGTACTTCCGCAAAGGATAATATTTCAAATTATAATTATCGTGAAGCTTTTGCTCCGTTTTTTTATTCTAAAAATGGTACAACTACTAGGTCAGCCAGTGGACAACCTGGAACTGACTATTGGCAAAACAGAGCAGATTATAAATTATCAGCTAAATTAGATGAGGATAAAAATGAAATTTCTGGCTCAGGAATAATCACTTATACTAATAATAGTCCTGATAAAATGAATTTTGTTTGGATGACTTTAGAACAAAACTTATTTAAATCAGATTCACGTGGAAATGCTATTATTCCAATTGAAGGGAGTAGAAATGGTGCACAAGGTCAAATATTTGATGGTGGGTTTAAGATAAAATCTGTAAAAATAGTTAATGATAAAAAAGGTGTAATTCTTGAAAAAGATATTAAGTTTTTGATAAATGATACTAGAATGCAGGTTTTCCTTCCTCAAGAATTAAAATCTAATGGTGGAGTTGTTAAAATTAAAATTGATTTTTCATTCATTTCACCTAATGAAGGATCTGATAGGATGGGACTTGTAGAGACTAAAAACGGTAAAATATTTACTGTTGCTCAGTGGTATCCGAGAATGTGTGTATATGATGATGTTCTAGGTTGGAATACAAACCCATATATAGGAGCATCTGAGTTTTACCTTGAATATGGTGATTTTGATGTTAACTTAACAGTGCCTTCAAATCATTTTGTAGTTTGTTCAGGCGATTTACAAAACTCTTTAGAAGTTTATAATGCAGAACAACAAAAACGTTGGGCTCAAGCAAAGATTAGTGATAAAACAGTTTTAATTCGTTCAAGTGAAGATGTTATAGCAACTTCAAACTCGATTATAAAATCTACTAAAACTTGGCAATTTAAAATTAAAAACTCTCGTGATGTTTCTTGGGCATCTTCATCATCATTTATTATAGATGCTGCGAAAATCAATTTACCAAGCGGTAAAAAATCTTTAGCAATTTCTGCTTATCCTATTGAAAGTGACGGTAACGAGGCTTGGGGTCGTTCTACAGAATACACAAAAGCCGTCATTGAAAATTATTCAAAACGTTGGTTTGAATACCCATATTCAGTAGCAACCAACGTTGCAGGAATAGTTGGTGGTATGGAATATCCAGGTATTGTCTTTTGTAATTACAAGAGTAAAGGACGATCACTTTGGGGGGTAACGGATCATGAGTTTGGACATATTTGGTTTCCAATGATTGTAGGTTCAAATGAAAGATTCTTTGGTTGGATGGATGAAGGTCTTAATGAATTTATTAATTCAATCAGTTCAATTGATTTTAATAATGGTGAATACAAAGCGAATGTTATAGATTATCATATAAATGCTGAAACTTTTACAAAACAATCATTGGAACCTGTGATGAGTACCCCAGATAATATGAAAGAGGCTAATATGGGAACATTATTATATTTTAAACCTAGTGCAGCCTTAATAATTTTAAGAGAACAAATATTAGGCAAAGAACGTTTTGATTTGGCTTTTCGAACTTATATTGAACGATGGGCCTATAAACACCCTCAACCTGATGATTTTTTTAGAACCATTGATAATGTTTCAGGAGAAGATTTAAGCTGGTTTTGGAGAGGATTATTTATCAATAATTGGAGATTAGATCAAGGAGTCAATTCAATTAAATATATAGAAAATGACCCTAAATTAGGAGTTTATATTACAATTAAGAATTTTGATAAAATGGTAATGCCAGTAATATTAGATATAAAAACTAAAAGCGGTAAGGTTAGTCGTGTTAAGTTACCTGTTGAAATTTGGCAACGAAATATTGATTGGACTTTCAAACATAGTTCAGTTGAAGAGATTGAAACTATAACTCTTGATCCAGATCATGTTTTTCCTGATTGTAACGAAAGTAATAATACTTGGAATGTGGTATCTGGTCTTATTGAAAAAGATATTAATATTAATGGATATTTAGGTACATTCTCAAATAAATTGAATCCTTTGAAAATTCAATTTTTAAAGAAAAGAGGAATTGTTTTTGTTGAAATAACAAACTATCCAATGTTTAAAGCAGAACTAATTGAAAAAGATGTTTTTGAGTCTAAAAGTGCTGGACTTAAATTTGAGTTTGATGAAACAAAAAACAGTTTCAATATGATTTTAAATGATGGACGAAAAACCCCATTTGTTAGAGAAAATTAATTATTTAAAAACGCATACTTATTCTTCTAAGCTTTATCAAAGTTCGTGTTATTTTGATTAATCTTTTTTAGGTTGAATTCCTCGAAGCTCTACTTCGGTTTTTTTGCCACTGATTTACACATTAAAAAATATTTTTCAAAATCTGTGAATCTGTGGCTTATATTTTGCTAATACCCTGGAGCTCTTCCCTAGGTGGTTTATTTACCATTCTAAATTAATTAAAATTGCTAAAAATCATTATTTCTAAATACTGATATTTCAATTACAAAAAAAATCCCGCAATTAGAATGCCTCCAAAAAGTTAGACACTCTTTGGGAGTATTTTTATGGAAAGAAAAGTCAAGTATAATTATACATTTAAGCTTGAATGTTTAAAGCTAGTATTGAAAAAACATTGTTCTTGCAATTATGTTTCTAATCAAAAAGGTTTAAACGAATCTAACATTCGAAAATGGGTTGGTTTTTACAGGCAATATGGTGACATTGGTTTGCTACCAAGAAAGAACTAAAGTTATTCGGTTAACTTCAAAGTAGAAGTCTTGAAATCTTTTTATAAAGACTTCCTTTCTTTGAGAGATGCAAGCATAAGATTTAACATTCCTGATACTAGTATTATTGTCAAATGGAAAAAAGATTTTGCTGATTTTGGTTTAGTAGGATTACAACCAAAAACAAGAGGCAAACCAAGATCTATGAATGAGAATAAACGAAAAAAACGAAAGTCGGACAAACCGCTAACCAGAGAAGAAGAACTTCTTTTAGAGATTGAAGCACTGCGTTTTGAGAACGAATTGCTTAAAAAGTTACAAGCCTTGATTCAAGCAGAAGAGAAAGCCAAAAAGCGCAAGCCATAATAGAATTAAGGCATAAATTTGATTTGGATTTACTTTTAAATCAAACCAATATAGCAAGGAGTAATTTTTATTATCATCAAAAAAAGACTAAAACAGCTGATAAATATCAAGAAATAAAGGAGTTGATAAAATCCATATATCACAAGCATAAAGGGCGCTACGGATACAGACGAATTACTGATGATCTCAATAGTACAGGAATTATTATCAACCATAAAACCGTTTTAAGATTGATGAAATTTTTAGGCTTAAAAAACCTCATTAGAGTCAAAAAATACAAATCATACAAAGTAGAACAAGGTATAATTACACCTAACATATTAAAAATAAAATTTAAAGTAACCACACCTAATTAAAAATGGGCAACCGATATAACCGAGTTTAATAGTCTCTGGGAATCAATTCTATTTAAGTCCAATAATAGACTTATTTAATCAAGAAATAATAAGTTACGAACTAAACGAGCGACCCGTTTTTAATCAAATTGTAATGATGTTAAATATAGCTTTTAAGAAAAAATACCAGACAATACGAATCTAATCCTACATTCAGATCAAGGCTTGCAATATCAAATGAAAAGATATCAAAACCAGTTGCAGGAAAAAGGTATTATACAAAGTATGTCCAGGAAAGGGAACTGTCTGGATAACGCAATTATTGAAAATTTCTTCGGTATATTAAAATCAGAATTGTTTTATCTAAACAAATACACAACAATAGACCAATTAAAAAAGGAAATAAAGGAATATATAGATTATTACAATAATTACAGAAGCAAGTCTAATTTAAACAAAATGAGCCCAATACAATATCGAGCTCATTATTATCAAAATTAATTATAAATTTTTCCAAACTTTTGGGTTCAGTCTAATATTTGAGTTTTTTTTCTATATATATTCCAATATTATTATAAAGCTGTAATTATAAATTCACTACGTCTATTTTGCTGATGTTGTTCTTCAGTACAATCTGATTTGTTCGTTGGTTCACAACCACAATCGTTAACTAATTGTGACTCTCCATAACCTTTACCTATAAGCCTTGATTTATCTACACCTTTTTCAACAAGCCATGCCATTGTAGATTTTGCTCTTCTATCAGATAAGTCTAGATTGTATTTAATGGTTTGTCTACAATCAGTATGAGAACGCACATCAATTTTCATTGTTGGATGCTGAATCATTACATCTAATATTTTTTCCAAGTCTAAAGCAGCTTCTTTTCGAATAAAGTGTTTATCTAAATCGAAATAAATCATTTTAATTCCAAAACATTTACCTAAATCATCACCGATTGTTACTTTACAACCTGTTTTTTCAAGAACAAAAGGTAAATCTGTAATACCATTTTCACTAGGAATTACAATATTTTTTTCAACTGTTGTATAATCGGTTTTTTCGGCTCTAACAAAATACATTTTGCCACATTCCACTTTAAAAGAATAGTATCCTTTTTCATCTGATATTGTAGTAGTGATTATTTTTAATTGATTATCAAAAAGAGTTACTTTAGTTTCAGGTAATATTTTACCATCTTCTTTATCAGTAATTATCCCAGTTAATACTTGTTCACAAATTAATTTTTTAGTTTCCAAAAATTTATAAATATCATCATAACCCTGACCGCCGTTTCTATTAGAAGTTAAAAAACCTTTTCTAGATTTCGTATCAATCAAATAAGCAAAATCATCCTTTGGTGAGTTAGCTTCGGCACCTACATTTTGAACTTTATCAAAAGTACCATCTGTATTTATTTTAGAAACAAAAATATCTAACCCTCCAAGTCCAGGATGTCCATCAGAAGCAAAATAAATTTCATTTTCGTCTGTTATGAATGGAAATGTTTCTTTTCCTTCAGTATTAATAGGCTTCCCTACATTTTCAGGAACACCATAAGTGCCATCTTCATTTATTTTAATTTTAAAAATATCAGATTGTCCTAAAGTACCAGGCATATCCGATGCAAAGTACAAAGTTTTCTCGTCAACACTCAAAGTTGGGTGAGCTGTACTATATTGATCACTGTCAAAAGGCAATTCACTTACCTTTCCCCATTTGTCATTTTCAAGACTTGCTTTGTATATTTTAATTAAAGTAACTCTATTACCATCTTTTCCTTTTTTTCCATCAATATAGTTATTTCTTGTGAAATAAATTGTTTTTCCATCCTTGGTAAAAACAGGAGTAGATTCATGAAATTTAGAGTTAATGGTTTTAGAAAATTTAGTAATAGAACTTTGATTTGGATTTTTTGAATCATCCAAATCAGCTGTATACAAATTAGTAAAATATTGATTTGTCCATTTGTGTTTCTTTTGTCCTAAACTTCCAGTGTCTCTTGCTGAGGTAAATACAAGTTTATTTTGAAAAAAGGAACTTCCATAATCAGAATATTTTGAATTTATTCCCGCATCTTCAATTTTATATCTTCCTGAATTGGCTTTTATTTCTTCTAAATAATTTCTGTTTCTTTCAAAAAGCAATCCTCTAATATCGTTTTTAGATTTTTGATGAAACTTTTCAAGCATTTGATTAGAATTATCATTTTGTCCAATTGATTTTAAAGATTGAGCATATCTATAATAATATTCAGCATCTAAATTAGTATTCATGTCAAATAATTCTCCGAACCATTTAGCAGCTTTTTCAAACTCAGAATTGAAGTAATACGCATTACCTAATTTTTGAAACATATCAACCGATTTGTATCCTTTTTCGGCTACTCTTTCGTATGTTTTTATAGCGTCTATATAAGAGTAGCTTTCATATTTTTTATCTGCAGTAATAGCCTTGTTTTTTTGGGCATAACCATCGAATGAAAAAACACTAATTATTGTTATAAAAATGAATATATAATTTTTCATAATGAATATTTTTTGTAATTTTTATTTTTTTTCTTTTAGATCTCTCGATTTTTTATTAAATATTTCCATAATCCTATTTGCTTCTTCATTTTCACCAACTGATTTAAGGGACTCTGAATACCGAAAATAATATTCTGATCCTAATTTATTAGTCATAGAAAATAATTCACAATACCATCTCACAGCTTTGTCTAATTGAGCGTTTAAGAAATAACCGTCTCCAATTTTTTTAAACATATCAATTGATTTATATCCTTTCTCTGCCACCCTTTCATACGTTTTTATAGTATCTATATAAACATATTTTTTTCCCTTTTCAATGCTTTTAGCAATTTTTAATTTTTGCCCATAAGTATTATATATTAATACATTTAACACTAAGAATAGTAATATATACTTTCTCATATTGCTTTTAAAAGAATCTAGGAGTTGTTATCTTATTAATATTTTTGAATATTTCATAGCGCAAGAATATTTCATGAGATCCGGAATTATAATTTTTCAAGTTAGTTGTCTCGTTATCAAATCCGTAACCAATATAAAGACCATCCGATACTTGAAATCCAACCATAGCACTCATTGCTGCACTCCATCTGTAAGCTACACCTACAACAAATTTATCATTGAACATAAAATTTCCTGAAATATCCATTTGTAAAGGAGCTCCTTCAACTAGTTTAGAGATAAAAGCTGGTTTAAATTTCAAATAACTATTTAGGTCAAAAACATAACCACCTATAAGGTAATAATTAACTTTTTCTTTGAAAATCTTAACATCATTGTTACTATCACTAAACCTATTTGTTTCTAAAAAATTTGGTATAGAAAATCCAACATAAGCTTTGTCAGAATGTAAATAAATACCTGCACCAATATTTGGTGTGAACTTATTATAATTTTGTAAGCTTTCATCGCCTTGGTCAAGAGGATCTAATTCGCTTATATTCAAATCAAATAAATTAGCAGTTCCTTTAACCCCAATGGACAATTTGAATGTTTCAGAAGTTGGAATTGTATAGGATAAATCAGCCGAGACGGTATTTTCGTGTGTAGGACCAATTCTGTCGTTAATTAACGAAACGCCTAATCCAAGATTGCTCCCATTTAAAGGAGTATTTACAGAAACAGCGTTAGTGACTGGTGCACCATCGAATCCTACCCATTGGGTACGATGCAAAGCAAATATGCTCAAGGCTCCTCTCGATCCTGCATAAGCAGGATTGACATTGATTGTGTTATACATGTATTGCGTAAATTGTGCATCTTGTTGTGCATGACTTACCACTGCTGTAAACATCAAAACGAATAGTAGTATTCTTGTCTTCATTAGTTTGTTTTTATAAAACTTGGGAGATTTTAGTCTCCCAAGAAGTTAGATTTGAGTTTGGTTTATCGTGTAAGGTATAAATACCCATTTTTTGTATACGTTTGTGTACCGCTATCGGTTGATGACGAATAATTTAATATATAAAAATAGGTACCTGTAGGCAATCCTTCAGACTGTTTAATTGTAGTTCTTCCTTTAGAAGTTCCATCAAATACATTGGTCTCATTGTCATAATTTTTGGTTTCAAAAACCAATACTCCCCAACGGTTATATATCTCAACGCTGTTATTAATATAACAATCATCAGTAATGTTATCGATAATAAAATATTGATTTTTATTATCTCCATTTGGTGAGAATGCATTATGAACTACCAATGCATCACATGCTAATACTACAGCTACATCTATTGTTACTATTGCTTCGTCACAATTATTTTGGTTTACTGACTCACAAATTTGGTAAACAATAGTATAGGTTCCCGCAGCAGTTCCTGCTGGGACACTAACTTGTCCTGTTGTAGTATCTACTATAGGAATAGGAGATCCACCTATTGAAGTTGCTGGAGTTTTTATCGTCACGATTACTTGATCAATAGATGCGTTACTTCCGTTTAAGGTATCATTTCCATTTCCATTGTTATTCAAAACATTACCAATATTTACATTGCCAAGTGCGCCATCAATATCTGTAAAACTATCATTTTGAGCTATAATTGCTGGATTCTTAGGTAAGTTTGTTACCGTTGGATCATTCTCTAAATTGCTATTGTTGTCAGATAGGTCTGTCACATTAAGGCCAGTCGGAGGAGTACCTATAGCCGTAGCCTGATTGGTAACACTTCCTGTATTAATATCAGCTTGAGTGATAGTGTAAGTTGCAGTAAAAGTATTGTTATTAACTGCACCAACAGCTAAAGTTATAGGTCCACCTAGAACAGTCACAAGAGGATCCGTTACCGTTACATTAGTCAAAGGCACATTACCTGTATTGGTTACTACAA
>NZ_JBJXDQ010000108.1:0-10973 GCF_046155325.1 Flavobacterium sp. | reverse complement strand
CGAATTCCTTGTGATAAACTTCCGTGCAAGGCTCCAGAAGAAAACCTATTAATGGCTAAATTCTTGGCAAGTTTATTAACTGCTGCCTTCGTTTTGCAAAAAATAATTCCCCGTTCTCCTTCTTTTGATGTTAGAAAATGCATTAAAACATTCAGTTTTTCAATGGGATTCACCACAATATATTGATGGTCAATTCCTTGATTTCCGATGGTTTCCATATTAGCACTAATCTGAACTACATTTTTGTTCAAGTAATTCTGAATCAATTGTTTTATAGTTCCGGGCATTGTTGCCGAAAACAAAAAAGTTTTATGATTTTTAGGGATTTCGGCAATGATTTCGTCTAGGCTTTCTTTTAAAATAGTAACCATTTCATCTGCTTCGTCGAGCACCAGAAAACGGGTTTCTTTTAAGTTTATGGCTTTACGCTGTATTAAATCAATTAAACGACCTGGCGTTGCCACTACAATATGGGTTGGTAAACTTAAGCGTTCGATTTGAGGTTTTATGGGAATTCCTCCGCAAGTCGCCGCAATGGAAACTTCTGGAAGGTATTTGGCGAAAGCCTCTAAATTACTGAAGATTTGGTGTCCCAATTCACGAGTTGGAACCAAAATAACGGCTTGAACGACAGGAATTGTAGTATCTATCAATTGTAATAATGGTAATCCAAAAGCAGCTGTTTTTCCAGTTCCCGTTTTTGCCAATCCAACAACATCTGTTGTATTTGCTAATAGTAATGGAATTACTTTTTGCTGTATCTCAGTAGGTTCTACAATTTTTAAATCACCTAATGCTTTGATAATGGATTCCTGTATTCCTAATTTTGAAAATTGATTTGACATGGATTCTTTATTTAAACTTTTGTAAATTAACTTGCAGATGATTGGAGAGAGATTTGTAAACTAAAATTCTTTGAATAAGGCTATAACGTTATAAAGTATTCAAATTAGGAAAATTGAAAACAATCAAATGAAGTTGTATTTTCATCTTGAATTCATTTCATTTTACTTATAATTCTATTTGAAATCTGAAATCTGCACTTTAATCCGCTTCGTTCATGATTTTTTCACGATTCTTCTTCCCTATCAATAGTAATAATTTTTGTTTATAGTCATCCACAAGCCATTCTCTGTAGTTTTTACTACATTGGCTTAGGCATTTTGCATATCGTTTTATACGACATTCAATATCAGGATCTAATTCTTTATACAATTCTTTTGCTTCTCGCAAATCTTCTGAATTGTCAACACACATGGCAGCGTGTTGTTCTAAGGATTTGTCTAAAACAACTTTTGAACGTAAGTTTTGGGCAATAATTTGTTTGTGTTCTTCGTCAACATCAAAAGTGACTATTGCTGTATTAGCAAATTTAGCTCTTAACTCAGGAGGCATGGTGTATTTGAAATACAATTCAATTTCTGAATCATCTCTTAAATTTTCTAAATAAAATTCAGGAGATTTAAAGATATGTTGCCAGTTTACAGGCTCACTCCACAATCCAAATCGAGCAGCATTATTCCCCAAATCGATAACATTAAAATAATCTTTGTTGGGTAATTTTCTAGATCCACGACCTATCATTTGAAAGTATAAAGTCAATGATTTTGTGGCTCTGTTTAATATAATGGTTTCTACAGTAGGCTCATCAAAACCTGTCGTAAGGATACCAACAGAGGTTAAAATCGCATCTGGTGTTTTCTTAAACCATTGCAAAATTTCTTTTCTTTCTTCGATGCTACTTGTATTGTCTAAGTGTCGAATGATGAATCCTGCTTCTCTAAAGGTTTCATATACATATAAAGAAGTATTGATTCCGTTATTAAAAATCAAAGTCTTTTTACCCAAAGATTTTTCGGTATAAGCATGCAATAATTTTTCTTGCATTGCCATATTAGTATATAAATCGTCGGATGATTTTACTGTATAATCACCATTAATTCCAACTTTTAATGATGTTAAACCTACATCATAACTATAGGTAATCGCTTTGGCTAAAAAACCTTTTTCAATTAAAGAACTAATATTATCGCCAACGATTAACTCATCATAGTTTTCATGCATTGGCAATTTAATGTTAGAACTCAACGGAGTTGCAGTAACGCCAAGTATAAAAGCATTTTTAAAAGAACTTAATAATTTTCGAAAAGAGTTATAATGTGCTTCATCAATAATTACTAATCCAATATTGTCAAGATGGAGTTTTTCGTCATTAATACGATTTTTCAAAGTTTCTACCATAGCCACAAAACAAGAATAATCGTTTTGATCTGGTAAATCTTTGACTTTACTATTGATTATTTTGTTTTTAACATCAAAACCTTTGAGCATTTTTGAAGTCTGCTTGCACAACTCAATGCGATGCGTTAAAACCACTACTTTTTTATCATGTTTAGATAAATATTGCCTAACAATTTCAGAAAAAACTACAGTTTTCCCTCCCCCTGTTGGCAATTGATATAGTAAATGATGATTAATTGGGGCGTTATCTAAACGTTCAAAGATTGTTTCAATATCTCCTTTTTGGTATGAATACAATTCTTTTTTATCTTCTATTTCTGTTTCTAGAGTTTGTTGAGACATTGCTATTGATAGGTTTTTGCAAAAATACACCTAAAAAAGAGTTATTCCACTAATATAATAGAATAATTAAATTTTGTACTTAAAAAAAAACAATTTTTAAGCACCATTTAATAATCAAATCGTTCTATAATAGCTAAAAAGTTTTCTTTAGTATACCAGTTTTGACGTATCGCTTCTGTAGAAATATTCAATAATCTAGTTTTAAATTCATCTAATATTCCGTTAGCAATCATAAAACTAACAGCTTGTTCAAAGGAATTGAGCATACTTTTGAAAAATAATTCTTGTTTGATAATATGATCAGACGAATACGTTTGAGCAATTTCAATAGCATAGAGCATAATATCTCCAATCAAAAATGGGTCTACTCCTAAAACAATAAAATGTTTAATATATTTTTGAGCTACAGACCTTCGCAATTTTGGTCTCTTCTTTTTGGCAGTAGTTTGAACTGGGAAATATTCATTTGAAATTTTAATTTTAGATTCTTTTAATAAAGAGTTTTCTCTTGGATTAAAAACAAAATCATAATACGTTTTTACTGCAGGAAATTTATCATATAATTCTATGATTTGCTCTTCAAGCTGATTATTATCAAGGTCTGTAAGATATTTTTTTAAATCGCGTTTACTCATTTCAAATTTAATTAAGACAAAAGTAAATTACTTTTGGATTGTATTCTCTAAAATCAATAGATATTAGTTAATTTTGTTATTATATTAATTTATAGACAAATCGATGGTTAAATTATTTAAATACGTTGCTATTCTTGAAGGCATCTCTTATTTGGTTTTATTTACTAATATGCTTTATATAAAACCTTCCAATTTAGTTTTATATAAAACATTATTATTTCCTATCGGGATGTCACATGGTGTACTTTTTATAGGTTATGTAATTTTGGCTATTTTAATCAAAAAATCATTAAATTGGAATTTCAAAACACTCCTTTTTGTTTGGATTGCTTCCCTCCTTCCATTTGCCACTTTTTTTGTAGAAAGAAAATATTTGAAAAATGTATAAAATTCTAGAAAAAATTTTCAGTTGGTTTTATCCTTTATTTAAAAATTGGGGACTGGGAGTTAGTTTTGCCTCCTATACAAGTCTTTTTGTTAACATACTTATTTTAAGTATTTTATCACTTTTTATATATAGATTTTTCAGGTTTTTATTGGTAAAAATCATGGAAAATATTGCCAAAAAAACAAAAACAAAATTTGATGATTTACTAATTTCAAATAAAACGGTAAAATATATTGCCTACTTAATACCACTTTTATTTATTTACAAATCGGTACCAATCATTTTAAAATCCTATGATTATTGGGAAGGTATTTTTGGGAAAATGGTGGGTATCTATATTATTTTATTAGTTCTTTGGATAATAAGAACTGTTTTTAATGCCCTCAAAGATCATTTAAAGAGTATTCCAAAATTTAGTGATAAACCGATTGATAGTTATATTCAAGTAATTATGATTATCTTATGGATAATGGGAGTTACGGCAATTTTTTCGGAAGTTTTCGAAATTAAAATTGCTAAATTGCTTACTACTTTAGGAGCAATTTCTGCCATTATTTTATTAATATTTAGAGATACTATTTTGGGACTTGTAGCTAGTATTCAGGTTTCGGTAAACGATATGGTTCGAATTGGTGATTGGATTACTATGGAAAAGTTTGGTGCTGATGGAGATGTAATTGAAATCAACCTTGCTACCGTAAAAGTTCAAAATTTTGATTTTACAACAACAACAATTCCGACTTATAGCTTAATTTCTGAATCATTCAAGAATTGGAGAGGTATGCAAAAATCTGATGGTAGACGAATAAAGCGTCATATTTTGATTAAATCAAGTAGTGTTCGATTTGTTGGTAATGAAGAAATCAATGACTTAAAAAAAATACAACTGATTCAGGAATATATTGAGAAAAAAAAGTTTGAAATTGATAAATATAATTTGCAAAATAATATCGATAAGGAGCTTTCTTTGAATGGTAGAAATTTAACCAATTTAGGATTATTCCGAAAATACATTACTAAATATCTTGAAAATCATTCAGGATTAAACAAGGATATGTATCTCCTTTGCAGACAATTACAATCTACATCCCATGGAATTCCACTCGAAATTTACACTTTTTCTAAAGATAAAAATTGGGAAAACTACGAATATATCATTTCTGATATATTCGATCATATCATTGCATCAGTACCTTATTTTGGCTTAGAAATTTTCGAATTACCATCAGAGAAAAAACATATTTAATCTAGTAAAACATTTGTCTTTTTAATTTAATTCAACCAAACATGAGTCAAAGAGATCTTTTTATTAAAGAATTTAGAGGAGAAAGTATTGGTATCATTTCAAGTCAATCTACTTCGGATGAATTATTTCAAAACGAAGTCCTCCGCCCTATTTTGAAATTACAAAATGATTTGTTTATAGCTTCTTTTTTGAACAATATGTCCAAAAATAAAATTGATTTTAATACTTATTCGATTGAGAAAAAAATCGCTATGATTGAAAACTCAATCCAAAAAGACATCAAATTTGGAAATGCTTTGAAAGGAATGATTATTGGTTTATTTACCCTCGAAGAATTTTCAATTTATATAAAAAACTCCTCTAACCTTAACAAAAGGATGATGGGTATGTTGATTGAAAGATTAAAAAGTCAAATACAATTGTTGGAGGTAATTTAAAAATTCTATGTATAATTTTACCTATCAGTTTTCAACACATTCACATAAAAATCAGGATTAACTTCTAACAGTAAACCCTTTGATTTAAATGGCATAACAGTCCATTCTGTTTTTGGTTGTAACCATTTTTCTTTACCGTTCAATGTTACTTTTACAGGAATAGAAAACCCTTGAACACAATTTGACCAACGATAAAGAATAACATTTTCCTTAAAAGTATATTCTAATACTGGGATTTTTATTTCTCTCAAATATTGATTAAAAAAAGCCGATAAATCAAGCCCAATAGATTGACTCAAATAATCCTCTATTTGTTTGCTGGTGACGTTTTGGTGATAAAAAGCACTATTCAAACCTCGTAAAATCGTTCTCCATTTCTTGTCATTATTTACAATTTGGCGCAATGTATGTATCATATTAGCCCCTTTGAAATACATATCGCTAGATCCCTCCTTGTTTACATTATAGAAAGCAATAATAGGTTTGTCATTGCGGATATTTTTCCTTAAACCCCTCATATAAGTACCTCCGGCAGCTTTGCCATAATAATATTCTACAAACAAATTTTCGGAATAGCAAGTGAAACTCTCGTGAATCCACATGTCGGCGATGTCCTTGTTGGTAATGCTATTGGCAAACCATTCATGACCTGATTCATGAACGATAATAAAATCAAATTTTAATCCCCAACCTGTTCCACTTAGATCACTGCCTAGATAACCATTACCATATTTATTTCCATAAGTAATACTACTTTGGTGTTCCATTCCTATATAAGGAGCTTCAACAAGTTTGTAACTATCTTCGTAAAACGGATAAGGACCAAACCAATATTCAAAAGCTTTGAGCATTCTTGATACCTCTTTAAACTGTTTTTTTGCTTTTTCTAAATTGTCTCTCAACACATAATAATTACAATCTAATTTCCCTTTCTCACCTTTGAATTCTTCTGAAAATGAAACATAGTCCCCAACATTAATATTCACCCCATAATTATTAATTGGGTTAGAAACGAACCAATTAAATGTTCTTGTACCGTCTTTCATATCAACAATACTTTGTAATCTCCCGTTGGAAACATCGGTTAAATCATTAGGAACATTTACATTAATAAGCATGCTTTCTACTTCGTCATACATATGATCTTTGTTCGGCCACCAAACGCTAGCTCCAAGACCTTGACAAGTAGAAGCTATAAAATGTTTGCCATTTGAATCTTTGGTCCAAGTAATTCCTCCATCCCAAGGTGGATTTATTGCAATTTTAGGTTTGCCCCCATAGAATATGGTTATTTCTTTTGATTCTCCTACTATTTGTGGTGAAAATAAATCTAGGTAATACACATTTCCGTCTCTTTGAAAATGTATTTCATTACCATCTTGAATGACTTTTGAAATCTCCATTGGATTTTGCAAATCAATTTGCATTCTACTGTAGGGTTGCAAAACAGTATATCGAATAGTATTTGAACCTGTAATTGATTTTTCGGCTGGATTGACCTTAATATCAAGATGATACTGTTTTAAATCCCACCAGGATCGTCCCTTAGTTATACTGCCTCTTAAAGTATCTTGTTTAGTAAAGAAAGTTTTTTGACCATCAAGAATTTGAGCAGTTACTCCATTAAGTAATAACAAAAAACAAATAGAAAATATTTTTTCCATGATTACTATGAGTTTCTTACTTTAAAAATCAATTCGATTAAAAAGTACTTATAAATTTTCAATAAATTTTGTCAATAAATGTACACCATATGCTGTAGCATATTTGCTTTTTGCAAATTCGCCATCTCCAAAAGCGACCCCAGCAATATCAATATGTGCCCAAGCTTTATGATTTTCGGTAAAAAATTCTAAAAATTTAGCAGCACTTATAGCTCCAGCAACCGGTTTTCCGCTATAGTTTTTTACATCGGCAATATCACTTTCAATATCTTGTTTATAACAATCCCACAAAGGCAATTGCCAAAGTCGTTCTCCGACAGCATCTCCAGATTCTTGAATTTGTTTTGAAAGCTCATTATTGTTTGTAAACAATCCTGCGCACTCATAACCAAAAGTACCAACACAACTTCCTGTTAAAGTAGCGATGTCTATAATATATTCTGGATTGAAGTTTTTAATTAAATAAGACAAACCATCAGCTAAAACTAATCTTCCCTCAGCATCGGTATCAATAATTTCGATAGAATGTCCGCTATAACTTTGAATGACATCACTAGGTAAAAAAGATTTAGCATCAACCGAATTTTCTGCACACGGTACAATAGCAGAAACTTTTATTGGTAATTTCAAATCGGCAATCAATTGCATGGCTCCAAAAACTGCAGCGCCACCAGCCATGTCACATTTCATCTGTACCATAGCCGCAGTTTTTATATTAAGACCTCCGGTGTCAAAAGTAATTCCCTTCCCAACCAAACCCACATGTTTTGTTTTGTCATTACTGCCTTCAGGAATGTAATTCATAATTACAAATTGTGGTTCGTTTTGGCTTCCTTTTCCGACTGCTAAAAAAGAATTTAAACCTGCTTTTTCTGATGCTTGATGACCTAAAACTTCAACACTAAATCCATATTTTTTCCCAGATTCTGAAGCCCAATTCGCTAAATATTTTGGAGTAACTATATTAGGAGGAAAATCAACTAATCGTAAAATTTCGAGTTGTGCATTTACTATTTTTAATGCCTTAGCAATAGTTTTATCATGATTTTTTTTAGAAAATAATTGCAATTCAAAATTAGAATCAAGAAAAGGATGCTGTTGTTTTTCGCTCTTAAAATGACCAAAATCATAAGTTCCTAATACTAATCCTGAGAGTGAAGCTTCAAATTGTTCATTTGTATAATTTTCTGGAATAACCAAAGCAACATTAGTGTTAAACAATTCTTTATTGTTAGATGATATTCTTCTGAAAATTGTTTTCAAAGATTTATAATCTGGATCTTTTCCTAAACCAATGAATATATGGGTGCTATCATATTTTTCAAATAAATAATGAGTATCTTTTTTTCCGTAAAATACTTTTGAATGCACAGAAACTCCATGAAATTCAATTGGAACCAAGCTTTTTGCATAAGTTTCAAAAACTGGAATTAAAATTGTTCCAGCAAAATCTTCTAGTTTTTGTATCGTATTTGTTTTCATTATCTAATTTGCTTTTGAATTAAAATACAGCCATTCAATTGCTTTTGGAAATTCATCACTCCAATAGGTTTCATTGTGTTTCCCTTCCATGTTAATACTTAAATTAATTTTCATTTTATCTTTTACAAATTCGCTAGCAATTAAATTGTTTTTAAAACTATTAACTTGCTCAATTAAATTTTCACTTTCGTCACCTCCTGCGTATAAATATATTTTTGTTTCTTCATTATCTACATTATCTCCATCTATTGTAATCTTAGGAGCTACCCAAAGTGATGGTGAAAATGCCATCAATTTGCCATACATTTTCGGATACATTAATCCACAAAAAATACTGATTAATCCCCCTAACGAGCTACCTCCTATTCCAGTAAATTCTCGCTCAGGTTTTGTTCTAAACTGATTATCAACAAAAGGTTTAAGTGTTTCAGAAATAAATTTAATGTAATTTTTACCTTGCCCTTTCCCTAAAACGGTTTTACCCACATTGTATTCCTTTTCTCTATCTTCATCGCCATGTTCAATTGCAATAATTATGATTTTTCCAATTTTATACTCAGCCATAACAGCCAATTTTTTATCAATCTCCCAATTTCCATAAGGGGAATCCTCGTTAAATAAATTCTGAGCATCTTGTAAGTACAATACTGGATATCGTTCTATAGATTTATCATAGTCATGAGGTAATAAAGCCCAAATTTTTCTGGTTTTATTAAGTTGTGGAATTTCGAACTCATCAGAAATAAGTAAAACTTGAGGTAAATAAGATTGCTTAAAAGGAAGCCAATTTTTCCTCCATTTAGGAACATATTCATTTTGAATACCTGAAAAATTTGTAATAGAACGATTTAGAGTAGGATTGCCATCTGTATCAATTTCAACTTCACTCCAATCTCCTTTGGTGAACTTAAAAATTAACTCATCTGGATAAACAAAATCACTTTTAAATTTATAATGATAATAATTTTCTTCTATTTTTTCCAACATATACTCCTTGTCCTGAGTTCTCCATTTATTGAAATTTCCAGAAATGTATATTGGACGAGAATCATCTTCTCCTGTCTTTAAAACGATCTCAAGTCCTGTGTATACTCTTAAATTATTTACTTTTTTTAAAATGGTGGTATCCTCTAAGTTCATAATGGGCAATAATTGTATTGAAATTGTATTCAAATTTTATATAATTGGTAAATATAATAGTTTAAAAAATGAAACAAAAGGCTAATGTGGTCAAAATAGTTGGTAATTTTCATTTTATAACTTAAAACCTTTCAAATGTTAGACAACGCTTTTTTTAGAGTTTTTCATGAAATAATAAAGTTTATTAAAATGAATTTCAATAAACTTTATATTCCATAACACTTAACTACTTTTCGAATTAATTTTCAACTATTCATTTGAAAGCTAAACATTATATTTTTATTTTTGGCGACTTTTCAAAACGTCAACTACATCATTTAATTCGAATCCTTTGGCTTGCAATAAAATTAAATAATGAAAAAGCAAGTCGGCACTTTCACTCAAAAACAAATCATCATTATCATCTTTGGCTTCAATTACAACTTCGATTGCTTCTTCACCTACTTTTTGAGCAATTTTATTCATTCCTAACTTAAATAAAGAGGCAACATAACTCTTTTCAGTCCCGACGCTTCGGGATGCATTTTCTCTTCTTGTTTTTATCGTATTTTCTAAATCTGAAATAAATCCATACTTCTGATTATTAGCTTCTTGCCAGCATGTATCTGAACCAGTATGACAGGTTGGTCCTTCTGGTCTTACTTGTATCAAAAGCGTATCATTATCGCAGTCATTTTTAATGTCTACCAAATTTAAAAAGTTTCCACTTTCCTCCCCTTTTGTCCAAAGTCTTTGTTTAGATCGGCTAAAAAAAGTTACCTTTTTAGTATCCAATGTTTTTTGGTAGGATTCCGCATTCATATATCCAAGCATTAAAACAGCTTTAGTTTCGCTATCTTGAATAATTGCTGGAATTAATCCGTGTGCGCTTTTTGAAAAATTTATGTTCATTTTATTAAGGTTAGAAGTTAGAAGTTAAAAGTTAGAAGTTAGAAGCGTAGCACTTCCTAATTTCTATATTCTAACCTCAATATTATTGTTTTTTAGTTCTTTTTTTAACGTCTTTATTTCAATTTCTTTAAAATGAAATACGCTGGCGGCTAATGCTGCATCGGCTTTACCCTCTACAAAGGTATCCACAAAATGTTGTATATTTCCTGCTCCACCAGAAGCAATTATTGGAATATTAACTAATTTCGAAAGTGTTGCCAAAGCTTCATTTGCAAATCCGTTTTTCGTTCCATCATGATCCATCGAAGTAAAAAGAATTTCTCCAGCTCCGCGTTGTTCCACTTCTTTTGCCCAATCAAATAATCTAATTTCTGTTGGAACCTTTCCACCTACTAAATGCACGATCCATTGCCCATCAATTTGCTTGGCATCAATGGCGACAACAACACATTGGCTTCCAAATTTTTGTGCCAAATCATTAATCAACTGTGGATTTTTTACTGCCGA
>NZ_JBJXDQ010000107.1:0-14909 GCF_046155325.1 Flavobacterium sp. | reverse complement strand
AGAGGAGGGTTTTTTGAAATTGAAATTGATTATAATGATAAATTTCTAAGTTTAAATAAACTATGAAATCAGTAAAACAAATAGCCAAAGAATGTAATATATCACAAGATGTAGTTCATAGATTTATTAGAAAATTAGGAATAGTAAAACAAAATAATGAAAATGTAAAAGTTTTAACACGTTACCAAGAAGATTATTTACATGATATTTTATACATTAGCGGTTTTATTACAGAAATAACATTAGAATCAAAAATAAATTTGTAATTTTGAATATTATGGGTAGAACTAAATACATAGAAAGTCCAGAAAAATTAAAAGAATATTTCTTATCTTATCAAAAAGAAGTAAAAAACAATCCCTTTTTAATAAAAGACTGGGTAGGTAAAGATGCGGATGAAATTTTAAGAGAAAAAGAAAAACCCTTAACAATTGAGGGTTTTGAATGTTGGCTTTCAGAAAATGAAATAATAGAAGATTTAGGCGATTATCTAAAGAATAAAGAAGATAGATATTCAGATTACGCACCCATCTGTTCATACATAAAGAAAAAAACCCGTAAGGATCAAATAGAGGGTGGAATGGCTGGAGTTTACAATCCAAGCATAACCCAACGTTTAAATAACTTGGTTGAGAAAACAGAAGATGTTACACCTCAGCAACCTAAAACAATAACTATAAAATATAAAAGGAATGAAGATATTTAAAAACTCATTGCTTTTATTTAGAATCAATCCAAATAGCGATACTGTTAAATGTTTTTTCTTATTTAGAATCAATCTATTTACTTATAAAATAGAGAGATTGGATTTTGATTTAAAGAAAACCCCTTTGACTGTTGTACTTCAATTTCATAAAAACCTAGCAGATGAGTGGAATCGAATTTATAGAATTTGAGGAGGGAATATTTAATGAGATTTATTTTGAGATAGATTCAGTATTTAACAATAATGATATTAGATTCTGTTTCATCTATGGTGGTTCTTCAAGTTCAAAAACATTCTCTTACGTTCAAAGGACTATTATTTTTATGCTGGAAGGCGAAAATAACAACTCGCTTATATTCCGTAAATTCTCAACAGATATTGATAACTCAATATTTGAAGACTTCAAACGTATTGTTTCAGATTGGGGGTTAAACGATTATTTTAAAATCCAAAAGCATTACATCGAATGTAAGTTGACAGGATCATATACCGTATTCAAAGGATTAGATGACAGTGAAAAAATAAAAGGGTTGTCTGGATTCAAAAAGATATGCATGGAAGAGTTTAACCAATTCGAGTATGCGGATTTTAAACAGGCCAAGAAAAGGCTTAGGGGGTTGGTAGGTCAGCAAATTATTGGAATATTCAATCCAGTAAGCGAAATGTCTTTTATTAAAACTGAAATATTTGACAATGAAATATTTACTCAATTACCTAGCAAGATTACAGAAAAACAAATCAATAGCACAGGAGACACCTTAGTACTCAGAACGTGCTACTTAGATAATATTTGGATTGTTGGGGATGGTAAAAGCGGGGGTTTTATTGATAAGCACGTAATAGCAGATTTTGAAAGGGATAAACTAAACGACCCGAATTACTACGATATTTACGCACTTGGCAAATGGGGTAAGCTTAGAACAGGAGGGGAGTTTCTTAAACAATTCAAAGCGGATAAGCACGTTGGTAAATTCCCGTACAATGAAGCTGAGCCGTTACATATTTCATTCGATGAAAACGTGTTGCCTTACTTAACGTGTAATGCATTTCAATTCTATAATAACAATATATTGCAAATTGATGAAATAATGTTAACCGATCCGCTGAATACATTAAAAGACACTTGTGAAGAGTTCTTAAACAGATACGGTACTAACAGACAAGGGTTGTTTATTTACGGTGATGCAACCAGTAGAAAAAGGGATGCTAAATTACAAAAAGGGCAGAACTTTTTTAAGCTGATACAAAGTTATTTATCAGTTCAGAAACCAATATTTAGAGTGCCTCAGGCAAATCCAAGTGTAATTATGTCAAGGCTATTCACTAATGAATTACTTTTAGGAGGGATTGATAATATTGCTTTTGGAGTTGATTCTAAATGCAGGAACTCAATTAATGATTACCAATATTGCACCGAAGATGAGGATGGTAAGGTAAATAAAAGCACAGTAAAAGATAAAGTAACTGGGCAAACGTACCAACAATACGGACACGCAACAGATGCGTTAAGATATATTTTAACTGTTTTGTTTTTAGAAAAATATAAAAAATTTATAAGAAAATGATACTAGGAATAACACTATCACACTACCAAAGATTACTATTGAAAGGTGAAAATTATAAGGGTAACTTTTGGATTAATAAACTTTTGTTAAAGCAGTCTAAAAAACAATTTCAAACAATAGATATTGCTTCAATGAAGTTTGGGGATTTTGTTACCTTAGAAAATTCAATAGTTAATGCTGATTTTAAAACTTTTTGTTCTATATTTGTTGTTAAATATTTTTGGCAAATAGTTTACGTTCACAATCTTAAACTAATAATTGAGGATTATCGTAATCAAAAGGAAGAAATATTTAAAAACTATCAGTATATTTTTGACCCACCGCATTACGGTGAGATACAAAAAGAAACAATAGGAAGCGAATTACGAAAAGACTTCGTAAAAGAGTTTGGTAATTATGTAATACTTACCGATTTGATTTGCAAAGGTCAATTAGTAAATTATAAAAAAATAGAAAAGTGGAAGTTGGATGAGTTTCTTTTTTGGGCAAACTATCTAAGCGGACAAAAAATAATAGAAAATGTACAGTAATGGCAAATCAATTTAGTAAAGTAACAACATTTATAATAGGCCTATTTGACGAAATGCCATTAGTTAACACTATATCGCTTCGGGATGACGATGTTATTGATGTAGAGAAAGAAAACATATATCCATTGGTTTCTATTCGTGCTATTTCAAGTCCTGCACCTACACAAAATTTAAGAGAGTTCAGTTACTCTATTGAGGTTTTAAATCAAAGAGACGATTCTAAAACAGCCACAACATCAAAATTATTAACCGATACGAATTATATTGACAATATGAATGTTTGCGATTGTATAGCTAATAATTTTGTTATGGAAATATTGAAAACTCATAACGATTTTAATATAAATATAATCGAAGAAACGATTTCAGAGTTTACACCGATTCAAAAAGATGAGCGTAATTCATTAGACGGAATTAAATTTGAAGCAACATTTTTAATAAATCAAAATGCCGTATAGTGATGCTGAAATAAGACAGTACATTCGGGATGTTGTTTCTGAAACAAAGAAAACAGCGAAAGTTGAAACGGGTTTTCTAAAGCGATCAATCAAAGGCGCATTGATAGGTAGGAATAAATCGATTGAATTTAGACAAGTATTTTACGGGGCTTATAACGAAAATTCTAGGCTTGTTGAAAATGCTAAAAAAATTATTCCAAAAGATATTGTTTGGACTGTAGTTTTTGTTGATGAAGATGGGACTGAAACTAAAATAGAAGGTAAGAGTAGAACAGGTCGTAAGATTTCACGTAAAGAAATAGGAAGCGAAAATATATCTAGTAAAAATATTAAGGCACTAATAGCATCAATCAAAGCACGTGGCGAAAAGAAAGACAATACAGGAGAGGGAAATCGAAACGACGATAACTAAACACTTAAATGAGTTAGGGCGTAAGATTACCGTATTGGCTGGGCGTAATTCTAAAGTAAGTAAATTACAAAAAGACCACCTTAGAGATAGCGGGAATTACAGGGTCAAGCCTTATAATGTTTTGACGGTATCGCAAAACTTTTACGGTAAGTACAATACCCCGAAAGGTAAAGCAACGCCAAAAGATAGGATAGGAATAAGAGATACGCCGATGAGAAATTCTATTCGAGAAAATACAGAGGATGGAATTAAAGTTTTAATAAAAGATTTGGTAACTTTGCTCAAAAGTCCGATAGTAACTAAAAAATAAAACCGTATGAAGATGTACGGAACTTTACAAAATGTTAGCAGCACCGATACTCACAAATATTGACACAAAAGCAAAAATATTCCTTGCTCAATCCCCTATCCATTTTAATTTTCAAAACGAGGCTTTAAGCGCATCGATTCAAAATGTAACCATTGAGGTTTATCTTTGGCGGGGATCACAATTAGCAAACCTACCAACTACACCAAGTCTTATTTTTAATAACATCCCTAAAATATCCCCACAAGATAAATACATAGCTATTGAAATAAGCAATGAAGTAAAGTCTTTTATTACAAGTTCTAACTTAAATAAAAATAATCCGCAATGGGCTTACAATACTACTGGAGTAGCTACAACAGCAGGAGAGGGTATTTATTTTCACATCGTTTATAAAGTCGATTCTGAAAGTGATAAACAGCTAGGGACTTACTTTTCTACGACAGGGTATAGATATAACTTTGAACAAAAAGGCGGGGGATACGCCACGTTTGAAGATGCTGAAACTATTAGAAAATACTCTTTTGGGATAAATTACGATGCTTCTGTTGTTAATTTAAGCACAGTTGTAGCAACTGGAACTACTCAAACAATGATTACTCAAACAGCGGTTGAGCCATTGACAACTAATTTACAAACTGGAGTAAAATGTTTGATTGCTTACGTAAATAGATTGGGATTATGGGACACATTTACACCATTTGGGAGGTTTACAGAATCTATTGATACGAAAAGGGATGAATTTAGCAGTTCATTTCGTGATCCATTGAACGTAAATAGTCAAATTCAACACTTAAAACAGACTGGCGCACCTCGTGGCACAAGAAAATTCAATATAAATACTGGACTTTTAGACGAAAGAAACAACTATCAAATTAGAGAAATCATACAAAGTTCTAAAATATACTTAGTTGTATTTTCAGACGACACGTTTACAACCCCGCAAATAGGAATTACCATTGATAGCACGGTAGTAACTATTGACGACACCGAAATCACTATTGACAGCGATACAGTTACTATTGATAACATTGGTTATTATTCTAAATTTGTTCAGATTCCAATAAAAAACGGAACTACTAATTTTTTAAAGAAAACTCAATTGAATGATAAGAGTTCAATTAGCTATGCATTAGAGTTTGAAGAGACAAATAATTTTATAAACGATATTCAGTAATGCTTCAACTTTATATAAAATACATCGACAACAATTATTATTTATTGGATTTAGACCCAAAAGAAAATATTAATTTCAAAGTTACCGTAAAAGATTTAAACGATATTACTAAAATATTTTCACCATTTACTCAAAGTTTTAATTTAGAGGCAACGGATAAAAATAAAAGGCTTTGCGGTTTTATTGGTAATGAAAAAATACAACGGATAAATAATACAGGGGAGTTTGATTCTCTTATTTATGTAGCAGGATTTTTATTTCAATCAGGGAAACTTTCTTTTGATGAAACAGACTATGAGTTTAAAAATCAAAAATCTTTTAAAACAGACTTTGCAAGTAACCTAACCAGCTTAACAGAAAAGTTAGGGGATTCAACTATTCAAGATTTATTTTTAGATATTAACGGAGGATTTGATAGAGAGATAAAAATAGATTGGGGATTAGCGAATAATGTTATTCAGAAAAAGATGGCTGGAATAACGGCCACAACAATGCTGAACGGTGTAGTGTTGAAATATGGAGTTCCTTTTATTTCAAATAAAAGAGTTTGGACTTATGACGAAATTAATTTAGATAAGATTGATAACATCGCGTATAATTTAACAGCAAAGCCCACTACTTATAATTTTATAACCCCCGATGAAGTTAGACCTGCCGTTAGTTACTTGACGATTTTAGAATTGTTAATTAAAAAAATAGGCGTACCTATAACGTGTCCTATTTTTGAAATGCCAGAGATAAAGGAATTATACGCATGGTGTAATTCTGAAAACTTAATACCTAAGTCTGATGTTAATTTTGAAGTAACTCCTTACTCAGCTATTGTGAAAGTTAGGGAAGACACTAAAGACGAAATACCAGGGGCAAGTTTACCCTCAATACCTAGATGGCTAGTTACAGAAACGCTAGGAGTTTTTAAAGTAGACAGAAATGAAACTGTTTTATATCCAACAGCTTGGAGCGGTGGCTTTGATATTACCGTTACATTCGATGGATTAACATCGGTTGAATCAGATGAAACAAAAATAAAAGTTGTAGTTGTTAGAGATTCAGACAATTACATTTTAGATTCACAAGAAATAACAAATAATAAATATACATTTCGATGTTTAGACATTGATTCAAACAACACTCAATTAGACACTAATGGGGAGTTATATTTTAGAATACAAATTCTACCTATAAATTTAGTAAAATGGAATACAATCACGGTTGAAACTATACAAAAAGTACGTAGAGAAAGAACTATCTTGTTTGGTTCAGTAACACAAGTTTTAAGAGCTACATTTCGTTCTACTTCCGTAAACTCAATACCATCAGAAAATCTAGGCGGGTTTAAATTAAACCTAGCTACTGCGTTACCAACAATGAAATGTGTTGACTTTCTGAAATCATTTTTCAAAACATTTAACATATCGGTAATTTCAACAGGCAAAAATGACCAGTCAATGTATTGGCTCACTCAAAATAACATCAAAGAAATAAATAAACCTTATTCCAAAAGAATAGTTGACTATACTAATTATGTTGACATTGCTGTCATTTCCAAAAAGAAACCCAACCCATATAATCAGTTTTATTTTTCTCATTTTAAATCTAAATATTACGAGGCTATCTATGGCAATGGTAAATTGTTTGGGGAGTTATCATATCCTGAGACAGCACCGAATAAGCCTACTAAATTTGAAGTAAAGACTGATTACTCGATTATAAAACAAGCAAGTAGTTTTAACCATCCAAGCGGTGCCAGAACTTGTTTAGGATTTTCAAAAGATAGTCCAGAAATATTAGGTAACGGGGCTTTGAGATTCAAGCCAGTCTATGAAGAGTTGACTTTATTTTATTTAAAACCAAAAGTATTAGCCGTATCAACTTCGGATGCTGGATTAAATATTCAATTTACAGACACTATTAATAAAAAGATATACGCTATTTTAGAAGCTAGTTTTAAATGTTCAAACGGAAAAACAATAGCTTTTGGAGCTGAGGACATTTACACCGATAGTTTATATTTTAATCATTACAAGGATTTTATAGAGTTACTTTTAGAACCAAATACTTATAAGACCGAGTTTACTTTAAATTTGCCCCCTAATGAAATATTTTTAAACTTTGCAAACACTATACAAAACGAGGGGAATATCCCAGTAGGTTTTAGACCTCAAAACGAAATTATAATAAGTGAACAACGCTATCAATTAATCGATAGCACAATAGAGCTTACAAGCGGCAAAACTAAATTAACAGTATTAAATTTTTAGCAATGGCAGAAGAACAAGAAAATATTAAATTAAATTTTGACAGTAACGCCAAGCAAGTAGCAGGGGATGTTAACAAGTTAGGTGCATCGATTGAAAGTAGTACCGTATCTACTAAAGAAAACAACCAAGCTGTAGAGCAAGGCAATCAATCTTATAAGACTTTTAAAACACAACTTAGGGAGGCAAATCAGGAGTTGCAAAAGTCGATACAGTTGTATGGAGAAACTTCTGAACAGACAATAAAAGCAGCTAAAGAGGTTGCGAACTTAAAGGATCAAATGGGGTTCGCTCAAGACATTAGCGATAAGTTTAATCCCGATCAGAAAATGAAAGCTTTGGGTGCTGCTACTCAATTAGCAGGTACAGGATTGCAAGGGGTTACTGCTGGAATGGCTTTGTTTGGTGGCGAAAGTGAAGACACGCAAAAGCAACTATTAAAAGTACAGGCTGCAATGGCTTTTAGTGATGCTATTAGTGGGCTATCTAATTTGGGTGACCAATGGAAACTTTTAAAAGCTACAATAACATCGAGTTCAATTGCTACAAAAGCAAATACAGCAGCAACTGGAGCAGCTGCCATTGTTCAAAACCTATTCACAGGATCAGTTAATACATCAAGCGCAGGTTTTAAAGGGTTAAAATTAGCAATAGCAGGAACAGGGGTCGGGCTTTTAGTTGTTGGATTAGCTTTGTTAGTTACTAATTTTAGTAAAATTAAAGATGTAGTTTTAAAAGTAGTTCCAGGATTAGCTGCAGTTGGTAAATTCATAGGTTCGATTGTTGAAAGTGTTACCGATTTTATAGGAGTTACTTCGGAAGCGGATAGGGTAATAAATAAAATGAAAGCCAATGCAGACAATTCTATTGCTTTAAATAAAAAGTTTTTAGCAGAACACGGTAGCCAATTAGATGAATTTACCAAACAAAAGATTGAGGCTAAAAATAAATATAACGAAGCTATAAAAGAAGATGGTGCGGATCAAATAGCATTAGCAAAAGAGTTGAGTAGAGAGTTGGCGCAAATAGAGTATAGTCGAGGCGATGATTATCGTAAAATTCAAAAAGAAAATTCGGACAAAGCTAAAGAAGATGCTGAGAAAAGAAAGCAACAACAAAAAGAAGATGCTGAAAAGAAAGCTAAAGAAGATGCTGATGCTTTAAAAAAATCAATTGAAGAACAGGCAAAAAATGAAGCGGATTTAAAACAAAAAATAGTAGATGCTATTGATGTAGCCCAAGAAAAAAATAATGAGTTTAGAATTTCCGCACAGCAAAAAGAAATCCAAGATGTAAACGATAAATATTTCACATTAATTGAAAATGCTAAAAAGTTTGGATTAGACACTAATGAATTAGAAGATACTCAGTTAAATGAGCGTAATGAAATAAATTTAAAGTATCAAGAAATTGATACTGAAAATAAAAAAAAGAAAGCAGATGAAGACATTGAAATTGAAAAAGCAGTAGCCGAACAAAAAAAATCAATACAAGAAGGGCAAATTAATTTAGCAGACTCTGCGGTTGGATTTCTATCTCGTATCGCTGGAAAAAACAAAACATTACAGAAAGCTGCTATTATTGCAGAAAGTGCTTTGGGTATTGGAAAATCGATAATAGCTACAAACGCATCAAACGTGGCGGCAACATCGGCAGGTGCAGCATTAGCGATTCCAACAGCTGGAGCTTCGGTTGCAGCAGCCGCTGGATTAGTAACTACTAATTATGTTTCTTTAGGTTTGGGGGTTGCTGGAAATATAGCAGCAACTGCAAAAGCGTTACAAGCTTTAGGTGGAGGGAGCGCACCAAGCGCAGGAAGTACAGGGGGCGGAGCAAGAGCTAGTATTGCACCTCCGTCAGTAGCGTTTAATAACACGGCAGAAAACCAAATAGGGAGGTCTGTAAGTAAGGCGCAAGGCGAAAATCCACCTATTCAAGTAGTGGTTGCAGAGAGTGATATTACAAAAGCACAAGGAAATGTAAAAGTTTTAGTAGAAAAGAACACTTTCTAATATATTTTTATTTATATTTGTTCCAAATAAACGTATGAAGATGTACGTTTCTAATATTTTTGAACTTGAAAACCTTTAAAACAGACAAAAACAAAGTCTATGCTATTAATTTAGTATAGACTTTTTGTCGTTATATCAAAATGAAAAGATACGAACTACAATATAAAAAAGGAGAAACTGGAGTATTCAGAATGAGTACTGTAGAATCCCCTGCTATTGGTGCTACCTTAGTAATGTTTGACGACGAAAGTAAATTGTTAGAGTTTAAAGATGATGATAAGCAAATAATATACTCGGTTGCAATGCGGCCTAATATAAATATTGCAAGAAAAAATATTAACGGTGAGCCAGCGATGGTGTTTTATACCGAAGATACGGTTTCAGATTTACAACAAAATTTCTTTAAAAACAATAGCCATAACGGGGCAACAATAAATCACGATAAGAATATTAGAAATGATATTTATGCTTTTGAAAGTTGGATAGTTGCAGACCCTGAAAAAGACAAAGCTACTCTATTAGGTATGCAAGTAGAAAAAGGGGATTGGGTACTCGGTCAAAAAGTTGACAATCCAGAAGTATGGCAGGATGTAAAATCAGGGAAATTACAAGGTTTTTCAATTGAGGCCTATTTAGAACCAGTATTAACAAAAACAAATATAGATATGACACAAGAAGAAGTAGACGCTAGAATTAAATTAGCGTTTGAAACAGAAGAAGAAAAAGCGTTAAAACTCAAAGAAGAGGAAGACGCAAAAAAGAAGTTAGAGATGGAAGGAACTCCTCCCGCTGACCCTGCTCCCTCAACAGAGGAATTGCAGAAAAGAGTTTCAGAATTAGAAACTGAAAACAATGATCTAAAAGCGCAATTAGCGGAGTACGAAACTAAAGAGGTTGCAATGTCAACAGAATTGGAAACTGCTAAGACTGCAATCGTAGAAATGAAAAGCGAAATTGAAAAAGGTTTAAAACCTAATTCAAATGCTCCATCTAAAAAGTACGAAGAAATGAGTAACGTGGAGAAAGCAAAATTTAACAGAGGTAAATTATAAATCAATAAAATAAAATAAAAAATGGCATTAACGTATACAGGAACAAAGACAGAAAAAGGCGAGTACGCAGAAATCGTACAGGACATTTACGCAGACTCTCCAACCTTTAGAGGGGAAACAATTGAATTAGTTGAGGGGCATAAATCGGGGATGGAAATCTACGAAAGTTCAGCAGAAATCACTTTTTCAGATGCAAATTACGGGCAGGTTACAACCGATAATGTAGCTTTGAAAACTCAAAAATCAATTGTAAATCTTAAAACATTTAATGTTGAAGGGATTATCGATGAGACTTCATTGTTAGGAACAAGATTTGAACGCTCAATGAAAGCTGGTGCTTTCGAGGTTGTTTCAGATGAATTTGACCAAAAGGTTTTAATTCAAGTACAACCAGCGGTTGGTGCTAAATTAGAATCTTGGGTATGGAATGGAGCAACAGTAGCCACTAAAGCATCTATTGCAGCGTTAACTCCTGGTGCAGGACAAGGTAGTATTACAGCAGCCGCTCAAACAAAAGTTGCAGCAATGCCAACTACTTTGTTTGATTCTGTTACAGCTACAATGATTTATAATGATTCACAATCAAAAGTTGTAGCAGGTGCAGGTTTGGGTGATTATTTGAAAGTAACAGGAACGACTGTAACAACTGCAAACATCGTAGCTGAATACGTTAAGATTTACAACGCTATTCCAAATGATGTATTGGTAATGACTGGCGATCAAGCTCCAGTTATATTTGCGCCAAAAGGCGATTACAAATTAATCAAATCGGTCAATAGAGTTCAAGGTGTTGCACTTCAAGAAAACTTTGTTGGTAACTCATTCAATGATATGTATTTTAACGATGTTAAAATCATTTTTGTTGACTTGGTAGATTTTAGAATTTGCGGTCAAAAAAATAACTTTAAGTTAGTTATGGATTTACTTTCTGATTCTTCTCAATTAATCATCGAAAAAGAAGCAAACGCATCAACTCGTAGAATATTGAAATTAATCAATACTATGAATACTTGGGTTGTGAAACAAAAATATAACGTTCTTTATAACGGATAAGCCATGAGTTTAACTAAAAGCAGAATCATAAGTCGTCAAGCCCCTATGAAAGGGGTTAGGGCGATTGGTATTGCTCCTTATTTAGCAAGTGCGCCAGTTGTAAACACGGTAACGGGAGTAATTGCCTTGCCGTCTCACATTTCAACTGGAACAACAATAGCTAGATTTGAAGTAAAAGCCGTAGGGAACAATGTTATCGAAACAGGAACGTTTGACGAGGCAACTCGTACAAATGAGTACTTAGGTGTAAATACTTTCTTTATACCAGGTAACGATGTTGAATTAAGAAATGAACTTCAAGGGAATAATGGTATTTTAAAAACCGTATTCATCGAAGATTATAACGGTAAAATTTACTGTTTAGGGGCTAAAAATGGATGCGATATTATGACCATAGTTGGCGGTTCAGACACACAAGGATTTACAGTTACCATTAATTCTAAAGAAACAGAATTGATGTACTTCTTAGCGGCTGCGGGAGTAACAGCTTACAACAGTTCATTATTGGCAGTTTAATTTTTTGGGTAGTTTTAATTGTTTAAAACCCTCTATTATTAGGGGGTTTTTAAAAAGTAATTTTATGAATATTTTAAAAATAAATAGTGTTCCAAGTTTTGAAGTTATTTTCAGAGCAGAATTAGAAGATACTATTTATAAAATTATTTTAAAAAACGAATTAAAAAATACAACCCAAGAAATAATTTGCGCTTTTGATTTATTACCAAATGAAAATTTTAACGTAGTTTTAAACACATTCCCAGTTGGGATTGCTGGCACGAAATTTTCTTATAAAATTATTGACAGTGTAAGCAATGACATTGTTTGTTTTGGTAAATTAATGATAGTATCGCAAAACGAAAATGTACAGGATTATTCCAAAAAAACAAGTACTAAATTTTACAAATGACAACAGAGCATTTTGAATTTTCGGCTTACGAAACAGGAATCACAAAACCAAGTCTCGGCACGAAATACACCCTTAACGGAAACAATAATGAAAACTTCAAAAGATATCAAGATGCTTTTGATGACAGCCCTACCAATGCTTTTATAATTAAAACAATTGTTAATTATATTATTGGTGAAGGCATTGAAGATAAAAGCGGCAAGATTAATCCATACGCTTATATTTCTAAACAAGATTTAAGATTGATTTGTTTTGACTTTAAATTATTTGGTCAGGCATTTCCTCAAATAATCAACTACCAAAAGAAACCTATAAAAATAAAACACACTCCTGTTTTAAGAGTAGGGTTAAATATCGATACCGACCCAAAGAGTAATGACTACATGGAGGTAAACGGATATTGGTATTGTTGGGATTATTTACAAAAATATAAATTCGCTCCTAAATTAGTAGCAAAATTTGACCTAAAAGAAAATGACAACACTTATGAGATTCAACATATAAAACAGTTGAGTTCAGAGCCGTATTTTCCTTACCCTGATTATTTTAGCGGATTAAAAAGCGCAAAGATTGAAAGCGCATTAATTGACGATGCAGTTAACCACGTGCTTCGAGGCTTTCAAGGAAAAACCATTATCAACGTGAATAATGGCGATATGGTTGGAGTAGACGAAAAAGACGTTTTAATCAAACAAATCAAAAAAGATTGGACAGGAACAGAAAATTCAGACGGTGTAACCGTTTCGATTAATGAAAGTGCAGATCAAGCTATTGTAGTTGACACAATCGAACCAAGAGGGCGTAACGATCAGTTTGTAACTTACGATGAAACTTGTGAGATTAAATTAATGGCCGCACATTCGTCAATGAATATTTTATTTCAAAGACCAGGTTCTTCTGGTTTTTCAAATAATGCGGATGAGATTGCAACAGCAACTGATAGTTTATATTTAGGCGTTATAAATCCGATGCGTGAAATATTATTAGAAAATTTGAATTTGATATTTAAAAAAATAGACTCCGCTTGTAATATTGATTTTATAAATTTTGGACAGGAAAAACTAATAGCAAATGACTAAACTACTCATATCAATAGAAGATATAGCGAGGCTATCAGGATTTGATGGAAATATAGATAACGATTCTATAAGTCCGTTTATTTTTATGGCTCAAAACAGCGAAATTAAAAGGATTTTAGGTATAGAACTATACAATAAAATTGTTTTAGATTACGAAAACGAGGATTTAACAGGTGTTTATTTAGACATTTACAATGAATATCTAGCAACAATATTAACCTATTATACTTGTTCTTTTTACTTGCAATTGGGTGTTCCTAAGGTTTCTCAAAGTGGCGTTTATTTAGTAACACCTGAAAAAACAGAACAGATTTTTGACGATAAAACTAATAAAATGGCAGATAAATACGAAAAATTAGCCATAGGATTAGAGTATAAGTTGATAGAATCTCTAAATACAGCTAGTCTGCCTGAGTGGATTAGCCCAGACCAAACAAAAGCGAAGTCTTCATTTAACTGGATTAAAGTATAATTATGGGACAAATAACACATAACATATCGAACTCTAACGATGGTTTTGGCGATGCGTTAAGAGAGGCTTTTGATCATCAAAACACTATGAACACGGAACTTTATGACACGAAAGTTGATGAGATTGCGGGTAAAGGGTTGTCTGAAAACGATTTTACGAATGCGTTAAAAGATAAGTTAGTAAACATTGATACAGATGCTCAAATTAACGTTCAGGCAGATTGGCTTCAAGAAGACGATACGCAGGATAATTTTATAAAAAACAAACCAGATTATATAAACGCAATAGGATCAATAACATACGCTGATGTAGCAACACAAACAACGCCTTTAATTGGAGTTGCTAATGTAGAGTTGAAATTACTAAATGATATTAACGGCACGGGTACTGATTTCTCAAATGCGCCTTACGGAATTGGCAATTTTTGGGATAGCACACCTAACGAACTAGATTTTGCGCAGCTATCTATTGGCGATACAGTTAATTTAAGAACCACTTTAAAAGTAACCACAAGCACGGCAAATCAAAACGTTAATGTTTACGCAAGATTAGGGCTTGACACGGCTTCTGAAATTGATTTGTTAATAGGTAGTAAATTTGTAGAAACAGCAGGGGAATTTACCTTTGAAAGTGAGCTTTCATTTGTTATTTTAAAGCCAGAGCATATTACTGCTATGGGTGAATTATACTTAATATCAGAACATAACTCGACTGTAAAAGTTCAAGATTTTAGATTTATTACTATTAGAAAAAACATAAATATAATTGATATTGACGGTTTAACAGACCTATCCGCTACTAGAACATCTACAAATGTTACAATAGAATCTAGCACGGGTACGCCTGCTTTAATTGGATTAGGAGACGGAACTTTAGCGGGGTTTTCTTTGAATAATTATAGTAGTGCAGAAAAGGCTAAGT